>JAIOQG010000293.1 GCA_021413465.1 Alphaproteobacteria bacterium
TAGGCCGTGCGCACGATGTTGTTGTAGGGGTCTTGTTCCGTGAGCGAGACGCCCGACGTCTGGCAATGGGTGCGCAGCATCAGCGAGTCCGCATTCTTCGCGCCGAGGTCTTTCATGATCTTCGCCCACATCATGCGCGCCGCGCGAAGCTTTGCGATCTCCATGAAGAAGTTCATGCCGATGGCGAAGAAGAACGACAGGCGCGGCGCGACGTCGTCGATGTCGAGGCCTTTCGCGATGGCGGCTTTCACATAGGCGATGCCGTCGGCCAGCGTGAAGCCAAGTTCCTGCACCGCCGTCGCACCGGCTTCGTGCATGTGGTAGCCCGAGATCGAGATCGAATTGAACTTCGGCATCTTTTCGGCGGTGTAGGAAATGATGTCGGCGACGATGCGCATCGAAGGTTCGGGTGGGTAGATGTAGGTGTTGCGCACCATGAATTCTTTGAGGATGTCGTTCTGAATGGTGCCGGAGAGCTTGTCGGCGGTGACACCCTGCTCTTCCGCGGCGACGATGTAGTTCGCCATGATCGGAATGACGGCGCCGTTCATCGTCATCGAGACCGACATCTTGTCGAGCGGGATGCCGTCGAACAGGATTTTCATGTCCTCGACGCTGTCAATGGCAACGCCGGCCTTCCCGACGTCGCCGGTGACGCGCGGGTGGTCGCTGTCGTAGCCGCGATGGGTCGCGAGATCGAAGGCGATGGACAGGCCCATTTGGCCGCCGGCCAAGTTCTTGCGGTAGAAGGCGTTGGATTCTTCGGCCGTCGAAAATCCGGCGTACTGGCGGACCGTCCAAGGTCGGCCCGCATACATCGTGGCGCGCACGCCCCGGGTGAACGGGGCGAGGCCGGGCATGGAGCCTTGGAGTTCCAGCTTTTCGAGGTCGGCTGCGGTGTAGAGCGGTTTGACGGGAATGCCTTCCGGCGTCGCCCAAATCAGGGTGTCAGGCGATTTCCCCTTCAAATCGCTGGCCGCGAGCTTTTGCCAGTCGCCAAGGCTCGCTTTTGGGAAATCTGTCATGTGACGGTCCGGAGTCGTTCGCAGTTGCGGAAATTGGCGCGAGTATTCGGCTAAACACGCCAGCGGTCAAAGGGCCTGTTTCGACGTTGATGCGAAAGGCGCACTAGCGCTTAGCCTGCGACAGGCCCCCCACTGCTTGGGGGTGAACGAAGTGGAACTTGCCGCCCGTCGACCCTTCGGACCTATTTTGTTCTCTTTTTATTCCAGCCCTCTCCCGGAGTTATCCACATAGCGGATTAACGACTCGCGATCGTCAGGAGGCGGATTATTTTCATCCGAACACGGAACTTCGCAGTCGCGAAGTTCAAAAAAACATTGGATGGTCCGTACGCGGACTAGTTGCAAAACAATTTTGTGTCGTTGGCATGGCGAAATTAATTCGCGCTGTGAAAATAGACTTTCAACGCCTTGGACGCGCTACATTTTGTACGTGAAAGAACCCCGACAGTTCGCGAGTCAGCGATTCGGACACGGTCCGTTCCAGTTGTGGTCCTTTTCCTCGCACAGATTTTCCACAGGGTGCCAACTTCTAACGGTCGTACTTGCCAAGGAGGCGACGTAAAGGGCATGTGGTCGCCCTTCGCTTCGGAAAGCATATCGATGACAACTCCCTACGGCCGGGTGACCGCCGTTCTTGGCCCAACGAAGACGGGCAAAACGCATTTCGCCATCGAACGGATGCTGGCGCACCAGAGCGGCATGATCGGCCTGCCGCTCAGGCTGTTGGCGCGCGAGGTTTACGAGAAGATCGTCGCTGTCAAAGGCGCGCACGCGGTGGCGCTGATTACGGGCGAGGAAAAGATCGTCCCGAAGTCGCCGACGCATTGGGTCGCGACGGTCGAATCCATGCCGATCGATATCGGTGCGGAGTTCCTCGCCATCGACGAAATTCAATTGGCGAACGACGCGGAGCGCGGCCACGTGTTTACCGACCGCTTGCTGCATGCACGCGGACGGTCGGAGACTATATTCCTGGGCTCGGACACTATGCGCCCGCTGATCCAAAAGCTGGTGCCGGGCGCGCAGTTCATCGGGCGGCCGCGCTTTTCCGATCTTGCCTATACCGGCGCGCGCAAGCTGACGCGGCTGCCGCGGCGTTCGGCCATCGTCGCATTTTCGGGCGACGCGGTTTATTCGATTGCGGAACTCGTGCGCCGTCAGCGCGGCGGTGCTGCGGTCGTCATGGGCGCGTTATCGCCCCGCACACGCAACGCGCAGGTCGCGCTTTATCAATCGGGCGACGTCGATTTCATCGTGGCGACCGATGCCATCGGCATGGGCCTGAACATGGACATCGATCACGTCGCGTTTGCCGCGACGGAGAAATTCGACGGCTCCGTGCGCCGGCCGTTGCGCGCCAACGAGCTGGCGCAGATCGCCGGCCGCGCCGGACGGCATATGAACGACGGCACGTTCGGCGTGACGGCGGAAGCCGAACCCTTGGATGGAGAAACGATCGAGGCGATCGAGAACCATCGCTTCGATCCGGTGCGCGTCATCCAATGGCGCAACACCAATTTGGATTACTCCACGATCGCGGCGCTCGATCACAGTCTCGACGTGTTGCCGCCGACGCGTGGGCTAACGCGGGCGCGGGCTGCCGACGATCAGCTGGTGCTGCGTATTCTCGGTGCCGAGGAAAACATTGCGGCGCTTGCGCAAGGCCCCGCCGGCGTCAAACAATTGTGGCAGGCGTGTCAAATTCCCGATTTCCGCAAGATCGCGACCGAAGAGCACGCGCGCTTGGTCGGCAATGTGTTCGAGCATTTGATGAGCCATGAAGGCGTGTTGCCCGAAGATTGGATGAACGGGCATGTCGCGCGGCTGGACAATATCGAAGGCGATATCGACGCGATCGCGCAACGCATCGCGCATGTGCGGACGTGGACCTATGTCGCGAACCGGCCGGGTTGGTTGCGCGACGGCGCGGAGTGGCAAGAGAAAACGCGCGCGGTAGAGGACCGCCTCTCCGATGCGCTGCACGAGAAACTGACGGAGCGCTTCGTCGATCGCCGCACGAGCGTCTTGATGCGGCGCTTGCGCGAAGACGAAGAGTTTGTCGCCAACGTCGACGGCGACGGCGAGGTTTTGGTCGAAGGCGAATATGTCGGACGATTGCAGGGCTTTTCGTTCGTGCCGGACCCGCGGGCCGTCGGCATTCACGGCCGGGCGTTGCGGGCCGCGGCGCTTAAAGGTTTGGCGAGCGAAATTGCCGCCCGCGCGCACGCACTGACCAACGCGCCGGAGGCGGCGATCACGCTGTCGGAACATGGGCGCTTGTGGTGGAACGGCGGCATCGTCGCCAATCTCAAGAAGGGACACGATCCCTTGGCGCCGCAGGTGGAACTGCTGGCGGACGATCTGTTGTCGGCCGGCGCGCGCGAGCGCGCGACCGAGCGGCTTGAGGAGTGGCTTGCCCACCACATCACCAAACACTTGGCGCCGCTGCTGGCGGTGCAGGTCGAATTGAAGAAGGAGCTGCCGGCGAAAGTGGAGGCTGCCGCGCCGCCACCGGCTGTGGTTGTTGCGCCTGCGGCACCGGACGATACGGCGATTCAGACTGAAAAAGACGAAGACAGCCAGGCGGACGCCATCGAGGCGGCGGAAGCGCCAGAACCCGTCGAAAAGAGTACGTCCGAGGATGCCGCGCCTGCAGCCGATGTGCCTTTGTTTGCGTCGCCGCTGCAAGGCATGGCGCGCGGCCTGGCATTTCAGATCTACGAAAATCTCGGTTCGGTGTCGCGGCAAGCGGCGGCGCGAGAATTGCGGGCGGTGTCGCAATCCGACCGGGCGCCATTGCGGCGCCTGGGCGTTCGTTTCGGCGCGTTCTCGATTTTCATGCCGGCCTTGGTGAAGCCTGCCGCTGCAAGGTTGAAGGCGTTGTTGTGGGCCGTGCATCAAGGCATGGGCGATGTGCCACCGCCGCCCGGCGCCGGCCTAACGTCGCTGCCGTCCGATCCGAATGTTCCGGCCGGATTTTACGAGGCGGCCGGGTTCCGCTTGTGCGGCGCGCGCGCGGTGCGGATCGACATGTTAGAGCGGCTTGGCGATATCATTCGCAGCAAAGGTCAAAGCGGGCAGATGCCCGAGGCTTTCGTGCCATCGCCCGACATGATGTCGGTGCTCGGTTGCGGCGAAGAAGACTTGGCGCACGTGCTGCGCGGGCTTGGGTTTCGCGAAGCCCGCGAGAAGAACGAAGCCGGAGAGGAAATTCTCAAGTGGCAATTGCGTCCGCGGCGCGAGGAGCGCCGCCCCAAAGCGCGGCCCACGCGACCTGAACCGCAACGCAACAACGCGCGGCCCCGCAGCAGCGTTCCATCGGCCATGCCTTATGGTCAGCCTGCGACCGAGCCTACCAAACCCAGCGTGCCCGCCCGCAGCGAGCCATCACGTGCGGAACGCAAGGGGCCGAGGCCCGACCACAAGCCAAAGCCAAAGGATCACGGCCCGCGGCGTGAAAACGAAGGCGAGCGCGTGCGGGAACGGCGGCCGGAAAAGAAATTCGTCGTCGATCCGGATTCGCCCTTCGCGGCACTTGCGGCACTGAAGTTCCAAAAGTGAGCCTGTCGTGCAGCGGATCGATAAATATCTTTGGTTCACGCGGTGCTACAAAAGCCGGACTTTAGCCGCGACGCTGGTGACTCAGGGACGCGTGCGAATTAACGGCGCGCGCTGCGAAAAGCCGAGCACGTTGGTCAAGATCGGCGATGTGTTGACGCTGTCGGCGGGTGCGCATGTGCGGATTATCAGGGTTGTAGGTGTCGGCGTGCGTCGCGGACCGGCGAGCGAGGCAAGCCTCTTGTACCTGGATCTGACACCACCAGCGCCGGCGAAGGATTCGATGGCGGCGCTCACCGACTCGAGCGGCAAGGGCAGCGGACGGCCGACCAAGAAAGAGCGGCGCGATATCAAGGCATTCACGAGAGACGATGGGCGCGACGACTGAGCGCTTTACTCGCACGGACGAAAGGGTTGTTGCGGCAGTTGCGAAGTGCTACGCGTCGTCTTCCACCGCTTTTCACGAAACAATCGGACCCGCGGACGCTAGACCGTCGCCATGACCTACATCGTCAATGAGAGCTGCATCAAGTGTAAGTTAATGGACTGCGTGGAGGTCTGCCCGGTCGATTGCTTCTATGAGGGCGAGAACATGCTCGTCATTCACCCAGACGAGTGTATCGATTGCGGCGTGTGCGAGCCGGAATGCCCGGTGGACGCCATCAAACCGGACACCGAGCCGGGGTTGGAAAAGTGGCTGAGCCTGAATAAGGAATTCGCCAGCAAGTGGCCGAACATTACCGTAAAGGGCGAGCCGCCCGCGGACTCGAAAGAATTCGAATCCGTTCCGGACAAATTCGAAAAGTTCTTCAGCCCGAAACCGGGCCAGGGGAGCTAGTTTTCCCCATATGACAGTTGCGTGCGACAATTGTTACTAGTTAAAGGCGACTACGGAATCACGACGTTTGCGCTGTTTGGCGCGCGTTTCTGTCAACTGCTACATAACCGAAATATTGGTTAACGCACTGGCACGCCTTTATTTTTCCCACTTTCCGTGTTACATTTACGCCACTTGGAACTGACGACAGAGGACAGACGGTCTTCAAATGCGGGGGGGCGGATTATGCTTCATCGCGATAGAGGTGCGAAAAATTCGCACCGGACCGTACTCAAATCGGCGGCGTTCGAGACAAAAGCATCGCCCGGCCCTGCTGCGCGATGAGCGACTGCGCGACCAGGAGCCTGTGGCGTTGCCCAGGCTGAGCGAGAGAGATAGAGCCCAAATGAGCACGAAGAAAGCCACTGCAAAGCCGGCAACACCTGCGAAGGCCCCGAAAGCGGCTGCAAAGGCAAGCCTCAAAATTGAACCCAAGGCAAGCGCGAAGCCTGAGGCGAAGAAGCCCGAGCTGAAAGCCGTACCCAAGATCGACCTAAAGGTCGTTCCAAAAATGGAAGCGAAACCGGTGCAAAAAGTCGAACCCAAGCTCGTCGCGGGTGTGAATGTGAAGCCGGTGGCCGTGGCGCCCGTTGCGGTTAAAATCGTGCCCAAGCCAGAGAAGCGCAAGCCCGATTTCCGCACGAACGATTGGGTCGTTTACCCTGCGCATGGCGTAGGACGGATCATTTCGGTGGTCGAGCAGGAAGTGGCCGGGATTAAGCTTGAGCTCTTTGTCATCAATTTCGACAAGGACAAGATGACTCTGCGGGTCCCCGTCGCCAAAGCAACGTCTATCGGCATGCGCCGCTTGTCGTCTCCCGACGTCGTGGCGACGGCGCTGCAAACGCTGAAAGGCCGGGCGCGCATCAAGCGCACGATGTGGAGCCGCCGGGCCCAGGAATACGAAGCGAAAATCAACTCCGGCGATCTGATTTCGATCGCGGAAGTGGTTCGCGACCTGCACCGGGCCAGCGGACAGCCGGAGCAGTCTTATTCCGAGCGTCAGCTTTACGAAGCGGCTTTGGGCCGGATGGCCCGCGAAGTTGCGGCGGTCGAGCGGATTGACGAAGACGCCGCCGTCAAGCGGCTTGAAGTGGCTTTGCAGCGGGCGGCCTGAGCCCTCCAAGATATTTCAAAAGCTTGTGTAAGGCCCGTGGCGAAAGCTGCGGGCCTTTTTGCATATTATTTATGTTATTTAGAATTGATCTAAAGAGCCTTGATCCGCGTACCATCAATACCCAAGTGGGTTCGTAGGGATATCACGCAGGAGTTCACGCGATGGCCATTTTCGAGACCTCTCAAGCCGTCAGGGCCAATAGAGCGTTTATCAAAAAGACGATGTCCACCAAACTGCTCGAGGCGGATCACGAACAGGAACTGGCAATTGCGTGGCGCGACCATGGCGACCGCAAGGCGCTCGACGAACTGACGACGGCCTATTTTCGGCTCGTCGTCGCGGTTGCGGCACGTTTCAAAAACTATGGCCTGCCGATGGGCGACCTGATGCAAGAAGGCGTCGTCGGTATGATGCAGGCGGCCCAGCGCTTCGAGCCGGAACGCAAGATTCGCTTCGCGACCTACGCGACGTGGTGGATCAGGGCTGCGATCCAGGACTATGTGTTGCGCAACTGGTCGATCGTGCGCTTGACCTCGACGGCGACGCAAAAGTCGCTGTTCTTCAATTTGCGGCGCCTGAAGGCGAAGATTCAGGGCAACCCGTCGAAAGACCTGTCGCGCGAAGGTGCGCTGAAGATCGCCGGCGCGTTGCACGTGCCGGTCGGCGACGTCGAGGACATGGACGCGCGGCTGACGTCGGGCGACCGCTCGTTGAACGCGGCCCCCGGCGAACCCGGCGAATCCGAATGGCAGGATCTGCTGACCGACGAGCGCGCGCGGCCGGACGAACATGTGATGCTGACCCGCGATGCGGCGACGCGGGCGAAATGGATCAATCTCGCGCTCGACACACTGACGCCGCGCGAGCAGGTCATCATTCGCGAGCGGCAAATGCAGGAAGATTCCGTCACCCTAGAGTCGCTCGGCGAACGGCTTGGCATCTCGAAGGAGCGCGTGCGTCAGATCGAAGCCAATGCGTTGTCGAAACTTAAGCGCGCTCTGTTGGCGCAAGTCGGCGATCCGGTTGAAGCCGGCTTGATCGCCGCATAAAGCGCTTCACTGCAATATCTCAAGCTGTTCGGGATGGGTCAGTTCCATTTCCGGGCCGTGCAAGAGAGAAATCCAACCCCTGACCCGGACCCGCTTTGCTCCCCAGCTGAGCGGGTCCGTTCCGTTTTTTGCCATGCGCTTGGCGTTGCGCGGCGCGACCGTCACCGTGAAATCAGTGCGATAATCGGTGCCGAAATTTAAGAAGACGCGGTCGCGCCGTTCGACAGCGCTCACGATCTTTCCTTCGACGATTTGAAACGTTGCGATCGCGTCGTCGAGTTCGGTTGCCGCTCGCACGCGATAGAACGGATGCGCCCAAATACCGCGTGCCGCCGTTCGAGCCTCGTTTTCCAGCGCCAAAAGCATGCCGGCGCATCGGCTGGTGTCGGGTCCGGTGTCGACCCGTGCAAAGCCGTCGCGCACGAGGCGCGATTGCAGCCACTCGTTTGTGTTGTTCAAGTGCACGTACCCAATCACAGCGCCATGCCGGTCTGTGCCCCGCTCGCCGAAAGCAAGACCGACGGTGCGGTTGAGGACGAGGCTTGAGATATGCTGCTTAGCCTCGGCCACGAGCGGCCAATCCTCGATGTTTGCGCGTCCGTGCGACAGCATGGGCGCCTGAATCGCAGCGAGGCGCAGGGTACGGCCGTCAGCGAGCTTGAGCGCACCGCCGTCGATGACTGCGGCAATCGCGACTTGTTCGGCGATGGCGAGCGCGCAATCCGGTTTTTGAAGAGGCTTGGCCAAAACTGCGTTGACGTTCAGCAACGCGATCAGGCCGCATATGGCCTGCAAGCCTCCCAGGCTTACGAAACGGCGCACTTGATCGCGACGCCGCATTGAGCGAACTTGCTGCCGATGACCCCGTAGCTCAGCAGGATAGAGCGGCAGATTCCTAATCTGTAGGTCGGACGTTCGAGTCGTCTCGGGGTCACCAGTTTTTCCTCCCTTGCATATTTCGACAAGGCTCTCATGCGCGTCGGGCTCACTTACGATCTC
>JAIOQG010000356.1 GCA_021413465.1 Alphaproteobacteria bacterium
AAGCGTCAGCGCTGCGGTCTGTTGCTGGCCAGTCGCCGGTAGGGAACCCATAGCTGCGTCCTCTCTGGTGTTGGACGCAATCTGCCGTCGGCGTAGGTTTTCCTCCTTGATGTGAGTCAAGGCGAACCAAGCTTCCAGACGTCTATTATGGGCCTGTGTTTGACTTCGTCCATTAAGACACTTGATAAATATCAAGCAAAGATCGTTTGTGGTTCACCCGCGGATTCCCTTCTTAAAAAAGATCGCACTGTTTGCTCCCTTGCCGGATGCAAGCTTGGAGCGGCTTGCAGAGATTGCGGGCCTTCAGCGCTTCAGCAATCACGGCTACCTGTTCCGCGAAGGCGAAGAACCCGACTTCATCTATTGTTTCATCGAAGGCGGCATCGTCCTTGTCGGCGGCGTCGATGAGCGGGAAGCCGTCATAGAGTTTTTCGGACCGGGCGAAAGCGTGCTGCTGCCGGCTGCGCTATTGGGCCTGCCCTATTTGGTCAGCGCCCGAACGACCTCCGACGGCCAAGCCCTTCTCATTCCCGCCGGAAAGTTACGCCAGCTTATCGATGAAGACGTCGCACTCGCCGCGCAGTGTGCGCGCATGTTGTCCCGGCACTGGCGCGTTCTGATCGGTCAAATCAAGGAGATAAAGACGCACGGTGCTGCGGAACGGCTCGCGCAATTCCTGATCTCGCAGAGCGAAAAAGCGACGGGCGCCGCAACGCTCACCCTGCCCGGCATGAAAAAGGAAGTCGCAACCAGGCTCGGCATCAAACCTGAGACACTGTCGCGCACGCTGAAGAAGCTGCGCGACTACGGTGTCGAAACCGACGGCGATTCCATTCGCATCCAGTCGATCGAACGCCTCGCCGCCTTCGTCAATTCGGACCATGACTAAAGTCAATCGCACACCTTCCGCGCGGTTGCGCTTTTGCAACATGAAGCAGAACTTTGCCGCAGCCAACGAATGTTTAGAACAACCCGCCGTCATGATGGAAAAGCCATCGAACGCAATGAGAGACAAACATGAAAGTGCTTAAAAACGCCGTGTTCGCGTCGACCCTACCTTCCGCCGCGCTCCTCGCGTGCATCGCAACGCTCGGCGCCGTGACGGCAAAGGCCGACGCGTCATTCGACGACTTCTTCGACGGCGGCAAATTCACCGCCGATGCACGCTATCGCTTCGAACACGTCGATCAAGACGGTTTCGCCAACGACGCTGATGCGCACACGCTGCGCGTTCGCGCCGGCTTTCAAACCGGTAAGGTTTGGGATCTCCAGGCGCTGATCGAAGGCGAAGGCGTTGTCCAATTCAACGACGATTTCAACGACACAGTGAACGGCAACGTCACCTTTCCGACCATAGCCGATCCGGAAGATTTTCAAATCAACCGTCTGCAGATCGAATATTCGGGCCTGCCGCAGACGACGGTCACGCTCGGACGCCAGCGCATCAATCTCGACAACCAGCGCTTCGTCGGCGGCGTCGCGTTCCGGCAAAACGAACAGACCTTCGATGCGTTGCGCATCGTGAACACCAGCGTCGAGAATCTGACGTTGAGTTACGCCTACGTGCGTCAAATCAATCGCGTCTTCGGCGAAGAAAGCGCGCAAGGCGCGTTCGAAGGCGACACCCACCTGTTCAATGCCGGATACGACATCAAGGACTGGGGTAAACTCACCGCCTACGCCTATCTGATCGACCTCGAGGACGCGCCGCAAGCCACGATCCCGTCGACCAAGACGTTCGGCGCGCGCTTTGCGGGCAAACACGAGATCGCGAAAGGCTTCACGGGGCTTTATGCGTTGGAATACGCCACGCAGAGCGACTATCAAAACAACACGGCCAACTACGATGTCGGCTACTGGCTCGTCGAAGCCGGCGTTGCCGCACAAGGATTCAAACTTCTGGGCGGCATCGAATCGCTCGAGGGTGACGGCACACACCGCTTTCAAACACCGCTTGCCACGCTTCATAAGTTTCAAGGCTATGCCGACGTGTTTTTGGTGACGCCGCCAAACGGCATCGTCGACACCTACGGCACGCTCGCCTACGAAACCAAACTCGAAGACATGGGCCCCGTCACGGGCGCATTGGCGGCGGTGACCTATCACGACTTCCAAGCCGAACGCGGCAGCGCCTCTTTCGGCTCGGAGACCGACATCGAACTCGTTGCCCGTCTCGGCGATCATTGGTCGGCAGGCATCAAGTACGCCGACTATAACGGCGATGGCGCTTTCGCAGATCGCGACAAGCTGTGGCTGTCCGTGGACGTTACCTACTGAATGGACCGCCAACACCGGACGACGTGCACATGACGGCCACAACGAGCGACCGCCGGAAAACCGCCCCGCCCCCGCATCGGCGCGCAGTTGAGAAGAGGGATCGTCCACTCAGCCAACACAAAGTTTTCGGAATAGCGGGCTGGAAGAACAGCGGTAAGACCACGCTGGTCGTCGCGCTCGTAGAGGAATTCACGCGCCGCGGGCTTCGCGTTTCGACGATCAAGCATGCCCATCACGACTTCGACATCGACGTGGCCGGCAAAGACAGCCATCGTCATCGCCAGGCGGGTGCAACCGAGGTCCTTGTCGGTTCCGGCACGCGCTGGGCCCTGATGCACGAGTTGCGCGGCGCCGCGGCGCCAAAGCTCGATGAACTCCTGAGCCGCCTAAGCCCTTGCGATTTGGTACTTGTCGAAGGCTTCAAGGGCGACACGCATCGCAAGATCGAAGTCGCGCATGGGCACGGGCCCGATCCCCTGCTCGCCGAGCGCGATCCGAGCGTCCTCGCGGTCGTCACCGATCACCCCGAGCGCATGCCGCATCGTCGCACCTTTCCTCTCAACGACATTTCGCGCATCGCCGACTTCATTTCCGAAGTTTGCGGCTTGCGACAAGACTGCGCCGTACGACAGTCGCACGATAGCGCTTCATAAGGCGCCTGATTCAAACCGCGCACCAAGAAATCAAAACACGCCCGCGCGCGCATCGGACTCGCCAACCCATTCCCAGTGCCAAGGCTCGAACACATAATTCACGAAACCAAAGCGCGCCGCATTCGCCACCAGCCAGCGATAAGCCGGCGTGCGCGACAGATAGAGCCGGTTGGCGTCGGCGGAATCGACCGGCCCATGCCCCGGCGCCGCGCCGACATAAAGATCGACCGCCGTCCCCGTGCGATGCGCCGAACAGCGCGCCTTCGCAATGCCGTTGCAGCGCCCGCCGGCGCAGGCCGCCGCGTCGTAAGCGGGCGAGCGAAACGCCGACACGATGGTGAGCACCTGCCGGTCGGCGGCAATGCGCGGATCGGCCGCCCGCGCCGCCGCCACCATGCGCCTCAGCGCGACAAGCGCCCGCGCATCGAGTTGGCCCGTTTTGCCGAGCCATCCCTCGTGACGCTCAATATCGCCAAGGCTCTCATCGCGCGCCGCCGCCGGACAAGCCCCAGCCGTAAAGCGAGCGATGAACGGTCGCGCCTGTTGCCACCGCCCCTTCAGCGCAGCCAACGTCGCCGCATCGACGGCGCCGCTCGCCGCCAAACCCTCGCGCGCCTGCCAAGAAGCCAACGTCGCGGCAAAGCGTTTCGTATCGGGCGCGCACGACGTGCCGATCATGGCTGCCACCTGCGGCGCATAGATCTGCCAACCCAACTCGCGGCGCCCGAACGGCGCCACGGCCTCAGCCGTCAGCGTCGCCGCGTTTTGCGCTGCCGTCATCGCATAACGCGGCCCGCCACCGCAGCCACCGTGCAGCGCCGCGACCTGCTCGACCGAAACCCAAGTCAACAAAAAACTGGCGCTCGCCAGAGCAA
>JAIOQG010000357.1 GCA_021413465.1 Alphaproteobacteria bacterium
GGCCGGGGCCTCGCGGCCAACCAACCGTCGCACGTCGGCGAGGAACGCCGTCCACGCGCGGTCTGCCGCGTCGCCCTGCCAGTGCGCGAGCTCCGCCGTCTGCGTGAGTTCGAACATGATCGGGCGTTCGCAGGGTTCGATCATGCACGGCACGAGTGTCTTGTTGCGGTCGGCCAGTGTTGCTTCGGAGCGGACCCAGCGGGACTGCACGGAGGCCTTGGACCACAGGACGACGACGGCCTTGGCGGCCTTGAGTGCCTGCTCCATCGTCTCGTCATAGGCATCGCCGGAGCGCAACGCGACGTCCCACCAGACGGCGAGGCCTTCGCGTTCGAGCGCTTCGGCGAACTTGCGTGCGGTTGTTTGATCGTCGCGTGCGTAGGACAGGAAGACGTCGGGCGTCGACGGTGTCGCGGTTACGATCCTGAGCGCAAAGGCTTCGATCTTCTCGGCCATCTTGTCGAGCTGCATGACGCCGCGCGAGATGCGCGGATCGTCTGGCGAACGGTGGCTGACACAAGCGCGCTGCCGGGATCGCACTTGGCCATCAACCGCGCGGCGACATTCACGCCGTGACCCAGGAGGTCGCCGTTGGGCTGAACCACCACATCGCCGAGATGGACGCCGACGCGGACTTTGGGTTCGCAGGTTGCGGCAAGTTCGGCTGCGGCTTCGACGGCAGCAAGGCTCGAACCGAACTCAAGCATGAAGCCGTCGCCCGCTGTGTTGAAGACGCGGCCGCCGTGCTTCGCGGCGATGGATTCGATCACCTTGCGAAGGGCCGCAACCTCAGCCGTCGTGCGCGCCTCATCAGCCTCCGTCCGCGCCGAGTAACCGGCGACGTCGAGGGCCACGATAGTGGCGAGCTTGCGCGATGTGTCGCTGATAGTCCCCTCCCCCTGGCGAGCGCTTCGTTGTTGCGGCGCACGCTATCAGACTGCCGCCGCAAATCGCTAGAAGCATCGCACGCTTCCCTTTTCCCCAAACCTATGACTGACTGGAAAAAAACAATACGTCAGGGAGCAGTAACGCGTGTCCGAATCATCGACCGGCCAGCCGCCCGCGCGCGGCTCGGCCTACGTTGTCTTGTTGGCCGTCTTGATTGGTCTAAGTCTGATGGACCGCCAGATCCTCTCCATCATCGCCGAACCGCTGAAGCACGAGTTCGCGCTGACCGACACACTGCTTGGCATTCTCTCCGGCATGGTCTTTGCGCTCGTGTTCGCCTTTGCCTCGCTTCCCATCGCCTGGTCCGCCGACCACATCAGCCGCACCGGCATCCTCACCATCTGCGCCACCACCTGGGCGCTGTGCACGGTCGGCATGGGGACGGCGCTCGGCTACACGCAACTCGTCATTGCCCGCATGGGCTTGGCCATCGGCGAGGCGGGGTGTAATCCATGCGCCCAATCTCTCATCGCCGATTATGTCCCCGTAGAACGGCGCAACCGCGCCATGGCGATATACTCCATGGGAGGCCCGGCCGGCGTTATCACGGCGGGGATCGCTGGCGGCCTATTGACCGACGCCTACGGCTGGCGCGTCGCACTTTATGTGTTGGGCGGCGTTAGCCTTGCCTTGGCGCTCGTCGCGTCGCTCATCCTGCCGGAACCCAAACGCAGCTCGGCACACGCCGATGCAACGACGAACGGCGGTTTTCTAACACTCACGCGCAAACCGGCCTTCCGCTACATCATCGGCGCCAGCGCTTTCGGCGCCATCGCGATCTACGGCGGCTTGGCCTGGGGCACGGTCTTCGTCGTGCGCTACTTCCACTGGACGCCGGGCGAAGCGGGCGCCGTGTTCGGCACGCTCGGCGCCGTCATCGCGCTCGGCGGCACGTGGCTTGGCGGCCCGGCTGCCGATTATTTGTCCAAGCGCGACAAGCGCTGGCAGATGTGGCTGCCCGCAATCGTCATCTTGCTCTCGATCCCGTTCAGCGTCTTCAGCATTTTTTCGCTCACCATTCCCGTGCTCATCATCGCCTCGTCGGGTGAAACCTTTCTGCGCACCATCAGTTTCGCGCCTCTCGCCGCCGCCCTTCAGCGCCTCGCCCCCGATAATGCCCGCGCCCGCGCCGCCGCCACGGCCGGTGTCACCGGCACGCTGGTCGGTTTGGGACTGGGCCCCACGATCGTCGGTGCCCTTAGCGATGGCCTGGCGCCATGGGCCGGCGCCGACAGCCTGCGATACGGATTATTGTCGATGGTGATCCCACAATTCCTCGCTGCCATTTGCTGCTGGCAAGCGGCCAAATCGATCGACAAGGATTTCCTCGACTAGATCGGAGCTGCAATCCAAAACCGATTCGCACCGCTCCTGCCTTTCTTTCGACACAAAGCGTTCGCGTCTGTTCGAGCGTCAGTCCGCCATATTGCGAAACGGGTCTGTCATTGTGTAAGCGCTGCTCGTTGCCTGGGGACTGGGCACAAAAAGCAATACAGCCGACCCCGCATCGATCTTTCAGACATCAGGAGTTTCCAACAGATGAGAATTGCACATTTCACCGCCGCGATCGCGATTGCGGGCACCGCCATGCTGCTGACGGCCTGCGGCGGCGACACGAGCGCAGGCGACGAAGCGGCTATCCGCGACATCCAAAAGAAGTGGCACGAAGCGATCGTCGCCAAGGACGCCACGACCATTGCCGGAATGTATGCCGAAGATGGCCAACTGATGCCGCCGAATTCGCCCAAAGCCGTCGGCCGCGATGCCGTCGAAAAAGGGTGGGCGGGCATTGTCGGCCTGCCTGGCTTGGCACTGACCTTTGAAACCGAGAAATTCACCTTTGCCAAAAGCGGCGATCTCGCCGTCGCCGTCGACACCTACAAGTTCACAGTCGGCGAAGGAGCCGCGGCCCAAACCGAAACCGGCAAGGCGACCGTTACCTGGGCGAAACGCGACGGCAAATGGTATGTGCTGACCGACATGTTCTCGAGCGACGCACCGCCGCCGGCAGCGACGCCCGTTGCAGCCCCGATGGAAGTTCCGGCCGTCGATCCGGCAGCCATGGCACCGGCTGGTGCACCTGCCGCTCCGGCCGCAGGCACAACTCCCGCCGAAACAACGGCACCGGCAGCGCCCGCGACGACACCGGCGGCTCCCGCCCCGGCACCAACCACGCCGCCCGCGCATTAAGCGCCACGCATAAATTTCGCGCGCGAGCACACACTCGCGCGCGCTTTTTTTGTTCAGTTCTTGACCGGCACCAGCAGAGTCCGCCGCAACTGCCAGTCATAGGTCGGCCGCGTCTGTCCGTTCGCAAACGTAACACCCGTGGCACTCACCCAACGCTCGTCGTCGACGCGCTCATGCGCATAGTCGAGCGCCACGATATCGAACGCAGCCACCGGCAACACTTCGCCCGCATCGCTGATGCCGTTGTTGTTGGCATCGTGCCACAGCGAAACCCCGTCAAGTTCCCGACCTGAGATTGCGCCGTCGCCATCGTCGTCGAGCGCCCCCAACGCCATGAAGCCATTGTCCCAAGATGCAACCCACGTGACGGAACCAAACATCTGAAACCCGCTTGTCACCTGTGCCCGCGCTTTCGGATCCCAAATCAGCCACGCAGCCTTCGTCTTCAACCACCCGGCCTGCACCCTTTCGCCTTGACCGGTGAAATCGAACGCCACCGCCGAGGCGCGGTCCACCAGCGCCTCGAACGAAACCTCCGCCGTCAACGGCACGAAGATCGGCGTCACGTACATTGCCGGTGGCGACGCATCGAGCCGCGCCTTCAAAATCGAGATCAACCGTTTGTCCGACCGCCACTTCACGATGCGCGAAAAGTGCTCGACCGTTTCACTCAGCACAACGTGCAGTTCCCAATCCGCCATGTTGCCGCTATTGGGCGCAGGAAGTTGCTTCAAACCCTCGCGCGCATTGAAGCGCAGTTCGTTACGGGCCAAAGGCTTGCGCCCCGAACGATCGAGCGCAAACGCTAACGCCAATCGAGTGCGCAAGTTCCCCGGCTCAAGCGCCTTCGCACGGCCATAGGCTTCGACCGCCGAAGCCAGATGCGCATTCGCGGGCAACGACGACGTCTCCGCCCCGGCCGGCACTTCGCGTTTGGGACCCAGACTATAGCTCCGCGCCTCGCAGCGCTCCCCGGGCTTGGCAGGCGGAAAGTTTTCGCGCGAACCCCTGCCCATCGACTGCTCGTCGAGCTTTGCGCAATCGTCGATACCGCCCTCCGCAATGTCGCCCGGCCGCTCGCGATAGACCGGCAGCACGCTTACCTGCCGCAGATAGGCCAGCAAATGTAGACGCCCGATCGCACGCCATTTCTGTGCCGGCGAAAGCCCTTGCGCATTGGCCTCGATATTCCCGAGCAACCGCTCGATCGGCACCTCGTCGACCCGGTCTGCAGGCACCATCGCAAACATCGCCATGGCAGGCGCCACCGCCGCCAAACTCAACAACAGTCCGATAAACGTTTTGTTCATATCCGCCTCAAGAGAAAATCAGCGCAAATCCCGGCGATTACAGCTGAACTTGGTGTGAAAACCGGGCCGAACCTAACAATTTCCTAAGCCCCACGCGATAGATTGAACCCAGGCAGTACAGCCCAGGCTCCGGAAAACAATGATGAGTGTCGGCGCAATTCCCGTCACACAATCGCCTGACCCCGCCGCGCAAATCGAGCGCGAGAAAATCCGCTTGGCATACGGCACCTGGATTCTCTACGTCGACGGTATTCCCTTCGCGCTAGGCCTTACCGTCTTGATGTGCGGTCTTATGCCTGCTGTCGGCACAATCGGCATCGCCGCAGGAACTGCTTGGTTTGCCTGCGCTCTGATTTGGGCGGCCGGATCTTCACTCGCCTACCGGTTTTATCGCGACAACGAAGCCAAGCGCTCGGCTTCGTTCTGGCGCGCGCAACTTGCAGCGATTTGGGTGGTTCATGCCCTCGTCTGGGGTTCAACCCTTTTCGTGTTCTGGGATCAATCGAACACCATCAACCAAGCAATCCTCAGCACGATTTTGCTGGGCGTCATCGTCTCGTATTTCTTCTCGATGACGATGTATTTTCCGGTGCTGCTCGCAACACTTGCCACGATTACGCTGGTGCAATCGGCAGCATTTCTCGTGCACGGGGGCGCACTTGCTCATGTTTTCATGGTCGTGTTCCCGTTGTTCGTCTGCGTCTTGATGAACTACGGCTTGAAGGCCGCGAAGAGCTATCACGTCGCCCTGCAACTGCGTTTCGAGAACGAAGCCTTGCTCGAGGCCGTCACGCGCGCCAACCGGGCGAAGAGTAGCTTCCTCGCCTCCATGAGCCACGAACTGCGCACACCCCTCAACGCCATCATTGGCTACTCCGACCTCATGCGCCAACGCACTTTCGGGCCCATCGCACCCGCACGTTACGCCGATTACGTCGACGATATTCATTCCAGCGGCGAACATCTGCTCAAGATGATCAACGACCTCTTGGACCTCGCCAAGATCGAAGCCGGAAAGCGCGAACTCAATTTCGCGCTCGTTGACCTCTCCGATATCGCAAAAGACGCCATCCGCTTGGTCGAACCTCAGGCTGGCCGTGCTCACGTCGCAGTGATGATCGACATGAAGGACAACCCCATCGTCCACGCCGACGAACGCGCCTTGAAGCAGATTGCAATCAACCTTTTGTCGAACGCCGTCAAATTCTCGCGCCCCGGCGGTATCGCCGTCGTCTTCTGTGAAAGATTGCCCCACGGCGGCGTTGCGTTCGGCGTGAAGGACACCGGCATCGGCATGACTGAGGCGATGAAGGAGCGCGCGGTGAAGCCATTCGAGCAAGACTCGGACGCCTACACGGTCGAAGGGCGAGGCACCGGCCTGGGCCTACCCATCTGCAAGGGCCTAATCGAGGCCCATCAAGGCAACCTGAGAATCGAAAGCACTCACGGCATCGGTTCGAAAATCTGGGCCGAATTCCCCGTCGAACGCGTTTTGCGCCGGTCGCAAGCTGCCTAATTCGTACACGAAGAAAAATTCTCCCGAAATTCCGCGTTTGAACTCGTCAAAAGTCCAATTCGTGAGCTGCAGTGACCGATAGGTCACACTCGAATCTTGCGCCGCAGGGCGCGAATATGCGCGTCAAATCTTGGCATTCCAAAGACAAGCCACGCGCGTAATCACGCGTAGTTTAAAAAATCACAACGGTCAAAGGCACTGACAAGCTGAAAAAACGCTGAAGCAGTGCTGACATAGACAAAAACGATCTGGACCTGTCACTAAAGAAAAAACGCCAAAGCGGACGCTCTGTATGAAATAAGACAGAGTACAACGGTTCCATACAGCTGCCTATTGTGGCAATTGCAAATCGTCTGGACAAAAGCAAAACCTCATTGCTCTCGCTCGTGACGCGATTCCAGCAGATAGGGCACATGCGAATATGACTGATAATGAAAACTGGCCGCTCCTGATCTCGCGTTACCGCAAACTTCACGCTCTCACGCAAGCGGCCTTCGCCGAACGCTTTCACGTCTCGCAGCAAACGATTTCACGCTGGGAGAACGGTCAGCAATCGCCGCATTTGCTGGCGCAGCAAGCCCTTCGTTCCGCCATTGCGGCCGCCTCGAATGCAACGACCGAATGTTGGCGCCAACGCATCGAA
>JAIOQG010000396.1 GCA_021413465.1 Alphaproteobacteria bacterium
CATTTGGTCGTCACCTTGCCCGAGCAATCGCTGTCGCTCGACGATCTCGAACGCGTGACCGACGAGTTGGGTGGGCGGGCGGTGACGCCTTTCGTCAAACCGCTCGCGGACCGGCCGTTCGTCATTCGCGTGTTGAAGGAAAAGGACGACAAGCTCAATTTCGCCAATGCCTGGCACTCCGACCTGACCTATCTGGCGGAGCCGCCGAATTTTACCGTGCTTTACGCGCACGACGTGCCCGACTTCGGCGGCGACACGCTGTTTCAAAATCAGTATCTCGCCTATGAGACTTTATCGGATGGGCTGAAGGCGACGTTGCAGGGCTTGCGCGCGGTGCACTCGGCCGGGGCCGCCTATGGCACGGGCGGGTATCTCGACCGCGTCAAGCATCAGATGTCGACGGAGATCGCGCCGTCGGAAGAGGCGTTTCGCGAGCAGGTGCATCCCGTGGTGATCACGCATCCGGAAAGCGGGCGCAAGGCGCTGTACGTCAATCCCGTCTATACGATGCGGTTCGAGGGGTGGTCGGTGGCGGAGAGCCAGGCGCTGCTGCAATATCTCTATCGCCATGCGACGAACGAGAACCTCACCTGCCGCGTGCGGTGGGCAAAGGGCACACTGACGATTTGGGACAATCGCGCGACACAGCACAATGCGCTCAACGACTATAGCGGCCAGCGGCGCGAGATGTTTCGCACCAGCGTGGCCGGCGCGGCGCCGCGGGCGGTGCTGCTCAGGCATTGATTGGATCGCTGACGAACAAATGGGGGGGGCATTTTCATGAACGTGTTTGCGAATATCTTGGTGGCCGCCGTCGCTCTGCTGCATATCGGCTTCATGGTGCTGGAGATGTTTCTGTGGAGCGAACCGACCGGTCTGCGTGTGTTTGCGATGTCACCCGAGCAAGCGGCCGCAACGGCCGCACTTGCCGCCAATCAGGGGCTTTACAACGGGTTCATTGCGGCCGGACTGCTTTGGGGGGCGATGAGCAACCGTCTCGATCTGAGGGTTTTCTTTCTGGTCTGCGTGATCATGGCGGGCGTGTTCGGCGGGCTTTCGGCCAAACCCACCATCCTGTTCATTCAGGCGGGGCCGGGGTTGCTGGCGCTGGCCTTTGTGTTGCTAGGCAACAAGTCTCGATAGGACCGGCCGTCTCGCTCCTGCGAACAAGCATTGCAGGCGCGGCGTCGCGCGCGGCATAAACGGCGCATGATCTATTTCCTTCTGATCGCATTGGGCTTTGTCGGCGGCATCGTCTTTGCGTTTGGCTTTCTCGGGCTCAAACCAGCAAAGACTGAGGCAACGACGCCGCAGCCTGAACCCGAGGCGCCGGCCGAGAGTCCGGCCGCACCTTCCGAGCCGGCGCTGCCCGAGCCGCTGAGCACGAGGTTGCACCGGCTGGGACAGCCGCTCGAAACGTTCGGCGACAACTCGGCGCATCCGCGCGAGCTTGCGGACCGATCGGAATTTTCGGAGGCGGTGGCGTTACTGTCGGCTGGCGAGGTTTCGTTCGATACGGTGCTGCAATATGCGCTGGGCGCGAATTGGACGCTGTCGTGCGCGGCGATGACCGCGCTCAGTCAACGCGAGGACGGCGAGCAAGCGTCGCAGCAGATCGCGTCGAGTTTCGGGCGCATGCGGCCGTGGGCGATGCATTTCGCGCTTGAGTATTTGACGTCGCTGAAACAACGACCGCCGGCGGGGGCACCGGCCGTGCCCGCCGAGTCGTGGTGGAACGACAATGTGATCATTCCAGGTTTATTCCGCAGCTATTTCACGCGGCTGCAGGATCTCGGCGATTTGGCGGTGTTCGGGACATATGCGACGGCGTCGTTCGCGTCGGAGCCGGCGGAGATCGAGAGTTTTCTCAAATCGCTCGAGCATCCGTTTGCCAGCGCCTTGATCTTGGCGCTCAAGGACACGCAATCGGCACGCATCGATACGAGTTACCTTGAATCGTTCGGCCGCTTTTGGGCGAAGGCCAGCGATCTCGACGTGCTGCTCGAACCCGAGGAGTGGAAGGATCTGTTGGCGGCGGCGGAGAATGCGCTTGGCCGCGCACCGGCGCGCTCGTTGCTTGTGCACGGCGATCCCAAGACCGGCAAGAGTTCGTTCCTCAAATTGCTCGGCAACCGGCTCATGAGAAAAGGTTGGACGATTTTCGAAGCCGGCGGGCCCGACCTGCAGGCGGGGCAAGCTTATATCGGTCAACTTGAGGAACGCGTGCGGCGCATGACGGCGGAGCTGTCGGCCAACAAGCATGCACTGTGGTACGTGCCCGACATTCTTCAGATTGCGGTCAGCGGCACGCATCACGGGCAGTCGGCGAGTATCCTCGATCAAGTTTTGCCTGCGATCACTGCCGGGCGGTTGATCATCTTGAGCGAAGCGACGCCGACCCAGGCGACGCAGCTCGTGCAATTGCGGCCCAAGCTTAAAGATGCGTTCGAAGTCGTACCGTTGACGGCGATGACCGAGGTGCGGGCGGCGGCATTCGTGCAATCGTATCTCGAACGGCTGACTCACAAAACGCGCGTAACGTTCGAGCCGGGTTCGGCGCAACTCGCGATGCAGCTGGCGCGGCAGTATCTGGGGACGTCGCAGCTGCCGGGCGCCGTGCTCGATTTGCTGAAGCTTTCGTTCAATCGCGCCGTCGGCGAAGGCGAAAAGACGATCACGACCGGCGGTATTCTTCGGACCCTTTCCCAGGTCACGGGACTGCCGGTGGCGATCCTCGACGGCAAAGAGAAGGTGGAACTTGCCGCAGTGAACAAGTTCTTCGGCGAGCGCGTGATGGGCCAGGCGGAGGCCGTCGGCACCGTCGTCGATCGCATCGCGATGTTGAAGGCGGGTCTCACCGATCCGGGCAAACCGATCGGCGTGTTCTTGTTTGCGGGGCCTACGGGCACGGGCAAGACGGAGCTCGCCAAAACGCTGGCCGAATTTCTGTTCGGGTCGGGCGAGCGGATGATCCGGCTCGACATGAGCGAGTTCAAGACCCAAGAGTCGCTCAATAAAATCATCGGCGATCCCGGCGGCGGCCCTTCCGCGGAATCGCTCATCAATCGCGTGCGCAAGCAGCCGTTCTCCGTCGTGCTGCTGGACGAGTTCGAGAAGGCGCATGTGAATGTTTGGGATCTATTCCTGCAGGTATTCGACGACGGCCGGTTGAGCGATGCCGCGGGCAACGTCGCGGACTTCCGGCATTGCATCATCATACTGACATCGAATTTGGGGGCGACGGCGCATCAGAGTTCGGGCTTGGGCTTCGGCGCCAAAACGGATGCGTTTTCGTCCGATCAGATTGCGAACGCCATTCGACAGGCGTTCCGGCCCGAGTTCATCAACCGGCTCGACAGCGTGATTGTGTTTCAACCGCTCAAGCGCGAGTTGATGAAGCAGATTTTGCAGAAGGAACTGCGCCAGGTTCTGGAGCGGCGCGGCTTGCGCAATCGCGAATGGGCGGTCGAGTGGGAGAGTTCGGCGCTTGAGTTCCTGCTCGACAAGGGTTTCTCACCGGAACTCGGCGCCAGGCCGTTGAAGCGCGCGATCGATCAGTATTTGTTGGCACCATTGGCCGCCACCATCGTCGAGCATCGCTTCCCGGAGGGCGATCAATTTCTTTTCGTGCGCAGCGACGGGAAAGGCGTTCAGGTCGAATTCGTCGATCCCGATGCGGATGCGTCCGCCCCTTCGGGTGCGAGCGCGATGGGCTCAGGATTGCCTCGGCTAGAAGAAATCATCATGCAGGCGAGCGGCTCGAACGACGAACGCGCGGCGATCGAGGCGGCGTTTCGCGCGTTGAAGGAGCGCTTGGAGGGCACAATCTGGAGCGATTTGGCGCTGCAGTTGTCGCGCGAGATCGGCGACCCGGCGATCTGGTCGCGCACGGACCGGTACGGCGTGTTGGCGCGCTACGCGTTGATCGACCGGGTGAAGGCCGCGTTCAAGACCACGGAGGCGCTGCGCGAACGGCTCGACAAGAGCCGGGATGCGCGAGGCTATTCGCGCGAGTTGATCGGCCGTTTGGCGCGGCAGATTTATGT
This sequence comes from Alphaproteobacteria bacterium, assembly GCA_021413465.1. Taxonomy (GTDB): domain Bacteria; phylum Pseudomonadota; class Alphaproteobacteria; order Micropepsales; family Micropepsaceae; genus SZUA-430. The sequence continues at coordinate 4,047 of JAIOQG010000396.1, forward strand.
GACCATGGCCGGCGTCGAGGATGCACTGGCCGACGCGCCGGTCGAAAGCGTCGTGTCGGTGGATGTGGCGTTGGAGAGTTCTCGCGAAACGCCGGAAGCGCGGGCGTGGTGCAATCAAATTTTGGCCATGTACAAGTCGTGGGCGGTTAAGCGCGGCATGCAGGTCAGCGAATTTCCGGCGGCCGAGGGCGGCGGCGCGACGCTGCTGACGATTTCGGGGTTCGGGGCGCACCGTGGTCTGAGTGCGGAAATCGGGCTTCACGTCTTGGAGGCCCCCGAAGGCGAAAATGAAGCCGAGCGTCTGATTGCGCGCGTGCGCATGGCGGCGGCACCGCTTGGCGATTTGCCTGCGGCGACGGCGGCGAAGGTTTTACGCAATGCGCTCGACGCCGCACCTGTTTCGAACGCCGTGACGCGCCGTTACCGCGGTGGTCCCTCGCCGCTCGTTCGCGATGCAAAGAGAGGTTGGCGCAGCGGGAAGTTCGCGGCGATCTTGAGCGGCGATTTCGACGTCGTGGGAGAAGTCGCCGCGCGCTGAGATCGTCAGATATCGGACTGGTCGATCGGCTGACTGCCGACATAGACGGCGTTGCGATCGAACTGGGTCAGCGACAAATAGAGCGCGGACATTAAACGCGCGGAGGAACGGGTCACCGAGCGCCCCTTTGCGCCATCGCGGCCGAGTTCGGTGATGGTGCTTAGCCCGCTTGCAAGATCATGGCGCCACAGTTCCTTGCGAAAGAAGGACGGCCCCTGGCGTAGAGCGCGGACGAGTTCGTCGGCGATGGGTTTGGCGATGGCGTCGCCGGCGCCGAGTTCGCCGATATCGGCCGCCAGTTTCGCGTCGCTCATTGAGGCTGGTTGATAAGGTTCAGAGTTCGTTTTCGTTGCGGCGGCCAGCGCTTCAAATCCGCCGCCGTCGCGCAGTTCGCGCACGAACAGACCGTCGATGCCTCGACCACCCAACATTTTGGACGGTAATTGTTTCCAACCGTCCGCCGCCAGTTTCAGCGCCGTCAACAGTTCGCCGAAATCGCCTTGGGCCTCAGCGTCGCGGCGGAAACTCTCGAGCGTGAGCTTCGGCGCATCTTGGATTTTGAGCTGTAGCGGCGTCGGTTTCGGCGGCGGCGGGGTTGGCGGGGCCGGCGACGGTTGAAGCGGTTGTCCGGGTCCGACAACCCTTGGGCGGTTAGATGGGTTTTCGGTTGGCGGCGGCGAAGATACCGGCGTGCGGCCGCGGTCCCTGAGCGCAAGCGCCAACCGGAACAAAACCAAGATCACGGCAACGAGCGCCAAGCCCGCGATGATCAACGGAAAGTTCTCGATTGCGCAACCGAATATGCTGCTGGAATTGCAAGCCACGGGCTTCGCGCCCCACCCCAAATACGACCGACACAAGAGCCCGATCCAGGATGCGAGCGCAAGTCTCTGGCCAGGCTACGGTGCGATTGCACGGCCGGGTTCGGGGCAAATTCGGATTTTCGCAGCAATTGGACCGGCTCTACCGGTAGAATTGGTCAACGCGGAATCGGGAGGACAGACATGTCCGGCGTCGGCACTCGCATCAAAAAGGCACGCGATGTGTTGGGCATGACCCAGGTGGTTTTGGCCAAGGCCGTTGGGGTCAGCCAGCAAGCGGTGATGGAACTTGAGTCGGGCCGGGCGAAGGGCACCAAGCACTGCGCCAAGTTTGCGCGGGTTTTGGGGCAAGACCCGTTGTGGCTTGAGACCGGCGACGGGCGCATGCGGGAGGCGGCCAAGGCGCGGCGTCAGTCGAGGACCGAGGCGGACTCTCACCCCACCGATGTCGCGAACTTTGAACGCATTCCCATCATCAGCCTTCGCGGCCCCCTGGACAACACTTCAGCCGGCGATGGCGAGCGCGCTGCGGGCTTTACTCTGTTTGCGACCGATTGGTTGCGGTCGATCACGCCGGCGCCATTCTCGCAGCTGGCGGTGGTGTTGGTCGTGGGCGACGCGATGGAACCCACATTGCACAATGGCGACCACGCGCTGATCGACACGTCGCAAATCAACCTGCGCCGCGAGGGGATTTATGTCTTGCGCCTTGACGACACGTTGATGATCAAGCGGGTGACAATGCATCCGGCAACGAAGCGCGTGACGATCGGCACGGACAATTCACGCTATCAAACCTACGAAGATTTGGACGCGAGCAACGTCGAGGCGCTGGGGCGGGTGATTTGGATCGGGCACGCGCTGGGTTAGATCTTCGCGGGGCGCTAGTTGTTCTCGTCAAGTCGCGACTGCCGGTACAAGACGTAAAATACCGGTAACAGCAGCATGCCCATGGCGGCCGACAGGATTATGCCAACGACGGCAATCAAGCCGAGCGTCGCATAAAGATCTTTCACCCAAGTCGGGATATCGAAGGGTGCGATCATCTCGAGCATCGAAACGAAGAAATTCTTCAACGGCTCGATCGCAACGACGTTGACGACCGAAAGCTGCGCCATGGCGCGCGCGCCGCCCGAACCCGAGAGGGCGAGAAGCAAGGCGGCGATGCCGACCAGCGACAACACGGCCGCGAGAATCGCGTATGGCCACAGCCAACGACGCACCCCGAATCCCCTCCCCCGATGGTCCCCATGCGGACACGTCAGAAAACGTATCGCTGCCGGGGTTTCTAGCATGCCCCGGCACGCCACGTCTGGTGCAGCGCAGTCTCAGTGGGGAAGCCCGTGCAACGGGGCGCAATGCGCGGTAGTCAGGAAATCCGCCGGTGAAGCCCCAGCACGGCGTCACCGCGGCCCGAAATCGCGCCTAGACAGCGATCATTCTTTCCCTCAGCGCCTTTGCGACGGCCTGAATGCGCGTCGTCACGCCGAGTTTGGTTTTGGCGCTGTCGACGTGGAAGCGAACGGTGCGCGGGCTGATACCGAGAATGTTTCCGATGTCGGCGTCGGCGCGCCCGATGGCGACCCAGCGCAAACACTGCTCTTCGCGGACGCTGAGCGTGGGCTTCGGCGGACGCGTTTTGGCGTTGTTGAGTTCAAACGTCATATCGATGGCGGCGTGGGCGATGACTTGAAGCATCGAACGCGCCATGGCCGAGGTGTCGGGTTTTTCGCCACCGAAGCTAAATCCGGCTTTGGGTTCGGCACCTTGGAACACCGGAACAATTAGCCCTTCGCCACGTTTGACAAGATCTATGAAGTAATCGGTCCAGCGTTTCCCGGCATACTGCGATTGATTTCGAATGTCAGAAACTAAGAACGGCTCGGACGAATTCCGCGCCTTCTGCACAAAGGGAAGCTGCGCATAGATGCATTCTTTATCGATGGTCTCGAATAGTTGCCGGGGCGTGTCGCTGTATATCAAGGCGTTCGTTACGCCGCCGTCGATCTTTGCCGCGTCGACCGCCACCACATTCGAGTAGCCGAACACATCCGCGAAATCCTTGACGCTGGACCAGATTTGCGCCGGCGACCAGGCCGCATTGATGCGCGATATCGCGTTCGACAGGTTGGAATAAATTTCCATGCTTTGGTGAGTCGTTTCGGTCAAATTGCCCTCCGCTGTGGGTTCTTAACGGCCCGGTTCACTCAAGCGCGATGTATGCCAAAAGCGGCAGGCGCCGGCCCCTGTCACGCGCGGCAGCAAGTTGCGATTGAGATGCAGAAGCGGCGACCGGCAGGGTTCGAGCGCCGCCGTGGTTACACGCTCATTGTGCTCGGCGCTCGAAGCGCCAGCGACGTTAACGAAGCCGGAGCGATCGGATCGCGTGGCTCGAGGCGTTCGAACCAGGTCTTACATTGCACACCTCGCGGAAGTCGAAGCGCGCTGACGGATCATCATCAAAAAAAAATGGTGCAGCGCGAAATCGAAATGTGCAAACGCAGCATCGCGATCAAAATTTGCGCCAACGGTTAATTCCGGCGTGCAGCTCGAGAGAGCTGCAATCTAATTCATATGCAAGACGCCGTTCACGCGTAACCATGCGATTGAGGCGTGCGTTCGAAACAACCCGTAACAACTGCGCTAGCGGCGCGATTGCTCTGTGTACGTACGATGCGAGTCATAATTGATCCGCATGCGGAAAAATTTTCGAGACCCACTGTTGCAAAACGAAATGTCGACTTACGCTTGTGACTAGAATCACAGCCGCGTGATTCCCCGATCGTGAGCTAGAGCTCCGGGCACAGTGCGGTCGTGATCGTGGGAGGGCAGTATGAGTAAGGGGCTTAGGCGTGTGTGCGACGCCACGGGGCGGGGGGCCGCCCTATCCAGTGTGTTCCGAGGCGATGGCAAGACGGACTGAACGGCGCGGCCAACCGGCCGGGCCAGGTTTGTTGTCGCGCTGACGGACGGTGTTCCGGCTGCTGGCGCGAATTTTGCGGAGCACTGGGTTGATATGACACAAAACGCACCAAAAAGCTCGACACCCGGCCGCCTTGGCTCATTGCTGCTGGCGGGGAGCGCCATTGTTGGTTTCTCGGGCACTGCCCGGTCCGAACCGATACAGTCCTTTTGGTTGACGCCGACTGTTCTGGCGAACGGACTGGGGGTCGAAAACACGCCCGCCGCCGACCAAATCAAGACGTGGCGTCGCAGAATGCTACCGCAACACGAGGTCAATCTGTTCGTGTCGCCCGCGGCCGAAGCCGACTGGAGCGGGCTAACGCCGGTGGTACCCGACAGTTCCGAGTCACAGCTCTTCAGCGAGAGCGGCGCCGAGCAGCCTTTGGTGTCGCTTAAATTGCGCGGCGGCTCGATGGATCTGGAGCCGTCGGTCAATGTGAAGGTATCGCGCTTGGCGGATACTGCGAATTTTGGCGGCAATGTGGGAACCAAGAGCACAGGGTTCGATGCGCAAATCCTGAACGGACGCTTCAGCTTTAGTTCCGATCTCATGCAAACGACCGACGAAAGCGACAACCGAGACTTCCGCGACACGCAGTTGCGTGAAGAGCCGCGCACGATCAGTCTTGCCGACACGTCGCGCCGGCACCGTTTCGCGGCGAAAGTGATCGACACCGAGAATTTGCGCCTCCTCGTCGACGGCGAAATCGGCAACGTCTCGGAGAACTTTGCGAACAATTTCCGCGAATTGCCGACGGGACAGCTGGTTCTTCCGGGTTCGTGGTCGTCGTTGTCGTCGCGGCTTGAGTTCGGCGAGGCGAATGTCTCAGTCGATTATCAGGACTTCGTATCGCATCAAGAATCATTGCGGCGGCAGGGCGTGACGCTTGGGTTCGCGTCGTCGGAACTGAAGCTCTACCGAAAAGAAGGAATGGAGTTCAATCTGACGCAAGGCGGACAGTGGCTGAAGCGGACCGCCTTCACGGGCATCAATGCTGACGTCATCGTGGCCGACGTACTTCCCGATGCCGTGGCCGACGCCATCGATCCGATCCGTCCGTTCTTGCCGACATCGATCAGCGGCGGCTTCGAAAAAGGCGATATCGTTCGTTCCGAACTCTTGCCCGGCCCGCGCGATCGCGTGAGCACGGCCAATGTCGCGATGACATGGGACACAAGATACGGCGAGACGTCCGCCAGCTTCTGGGAGCGGCGCATCAATACCGATATCGTCGCGGCCGGGCGGGACGACGTGCCGTTGGCGGAGTCGCGCGACCGGTTCATCGATGTTGCGCACAAGATCCGCCGGGGAAATTGGCAGTTCGGGGCGGGGCTTTCCCTGATCGAAACGGACGATACCATCGCCGGCAACCGCCGCACCGAAAGCGAAATCGCGCCGCACTTGTCGGTGGCGTATGCGCCGGAGAACGGACCCACGGTCGAACTTCGTTTGGGCGCCGCGGAAGCGCAATCGCAGATCATCGACGACAACGTCGCCGCGCGCGCCAAGTCGCGCCAACTCCAGCTCAGCGTCGATCTCTCGAGTTTCGCGCAGGAAGAATTGAACAAGCCCGATGCCAAGCTGAAGCTTGAATACCGTTACGACCTCAGCGGCAGCGACCGCGACCCGGTGAGCGGACGCGAGCGCGGCGGCGGGCACGCCCTGTTGCTGACGTTCTCGACGCCGCTCAACTGACTTTCCGAACGGGGCGGGACCGTTTAAGGTCCCCCTCTATGGCTCAATTTCAATGTATCCTCCGCCGAGCGGCATGCGCCATCGACCTGTTCGGGCCGGCATGAGCGCCACGATTGCCGCGCGCACCGTGCAAGCCGGGCGAAATAGACTGAAGAAAACGCGCGGCATCGCGTATGGCGCACTGGCGCGCCAACGGCTCGACGTTTATGCACCCCGGAACGGCAAAGCGCGCGCCATCCTCTTGTTTCTCTATGGCGGAGGATGGGTCAGTGGGCACCGTTGGTACTACCCTTTGTTCGGCCACACGTTTGCGCAACGCGGGCTTACCTGTGTCGTGCCCGACTACCATCTCTATCCGCAAGCGCGGTTTCCAAGTTTCGTCGATGACGCGGCGCTGGCATTCAAGTGGGTGCACGATCACGCCGACGAACTCGGCGGCAGCGATCTGCCGATCTTTGTGATGGGCCATTCTGCGGGGGCGCATATCTCGGCGCTGATGGCGCTCGATCCAAGCTACTTGGGTGCCCACGGACTTTCGCCCGCAGCGATCAAAGGCGTCATCGGGCTTGCAGGACCTTATTCGCTCAATCCGCTGAAGTGGCCGGGCGTGAAGGATATCTTCGCGCCTTCAGCCAGTGCGCCACACAGCGCGCGCCCCATCAAGCTGGCGCGCGCTGGGGCGCCGCCGATGCTGTTGCTGCACGGCGCGCGCGACCGCATCGCGAAGGCGGATGCGAGCGTGAATTTCGCGCTCGCGCTCACGGAAGCTGGCTCGGACGCGCGCGCCAAGATTTATCCGGGTCTCGGGCATTTCGAGATTATCGCCTGCTTTCTGTGGGGATGGCGCTGGCGGGCGAGTGTGCTGGCGGACAGCGAAGCGTTTATCGCTGAGCGTCAGGCCCAGACTTAAGGCACCGTCCGCATCTTCAGATCGGCGGCGGCGTGGCGCGAACCATCGAGTCCCTACTCCCGCATAGCCCGCGCGCGTTTGGCTGCGGGGCGGTCCCAGCACGTTTTGAGCCAGGCTTCGAGGTGGGGTTTGTCCTTGAGTTCGACAAACAGCAAGCGATAGAGGACCGAGGCGACGTTGAGATCGGCGATCGTGAAGGCGTTCGGGTCGGCCAGAAATTTCCGTTTGCCGAGTTCGCCGTTCAAGACCTGCAACGGCCATTCCATCTCTTCGCGCGAATGGAGCGCGAGCTTCGTGTCGCGTTGCTCCACCGGCAGAATGACGCCGTTCACGATCCAATTCACGATCGGCTTATCGAGTTCCGACATCACCCAAAAGCTCCACTGCCACGCCTTCGCTTCG
>JAIOQG010000300.1 GCA_021413465.1 Alphaproteobacteria bacterium
ACTTCTTGCCAGAGTGTTACTCAAGCTGTTTGCGGACCGGCAATTGAAGCTGCCCGAGGCGCTGATCGACTATCTGGTGCCGCGTCTGCAGCGCTCGTTTGCGGAAGCCGAGCGGATCGTTGCCTTGATCGACGGCCTGGCCTTGCAACAAAAACGCAATATTTCTGTCGAAATCGGCGTTTTGGCGCTACGTCAGCTTGAGGAAGAGCGCCATTCGCGTCCGGCTGACATCGGTTAGCGATTCCTCTAGGGTTTCGCCGTAAAATCAATACCTTGCGGCGGCTTTTGGAACCCACAGGCGGGCACTCGTTGATGGAATCGACACCGGCAAAACGCGATAACGCGTCGAATGCGACGACGGCGCCAACGTCTGCGCGCAAGGACAGCCGCGCCGCGAAATCGGTGGTGATGGAAAGCCCCGATCGTTTGATCAATCGCGAGCTGTCGTGGCTTGCGTTCAATACGCGCGTTTTGGACGAAGCGAAAAACGAGCGCCATCCGCTGTTGGAACGGTTGCGGTTCTTGTCGATTTCGGCGGCCAACCTCGACGAGTTTTACATGGTGCGCGTCGCCGGCCTGAAGGGCATGGTCAATGCGCACATCAACACGCTGTCGGATGACGGGCGGCGGCCGCAGCAGCAGCTCGACGCGGTCGATGCGACAGCTTCGGAGTTGATGGCCGAGCAGCAACGCGTTTGGCTTTCGCTGAGCGCGCTGACGCGTAAAGCCGGCATTGCCGTGATCGAGCCGGCGGAACTGGTTGAGAGCGACCGGCAGTGGCTTGAGACGCGGTTCATGAACGAGATCTATCCGGTGTTGACGCCGCTGGCGATCGATCCGGCGCATCCGTTTCCGTTCATTCCGAATTTGGGTTTTGCGCTGGCGCTGCAGCTCAAGCGCAATGACGGGCGCGCGATGGACGCGCTGATCCCTATTCCCGGTCAGATCGCGCGCTTCATCCGTTTGCCGGCGTTGGGGGCAACCTCGGGCAGTCACGCGGCCGTGCGGTTCATTTCGCTCGAGAACGTGATCGGCGAGTTTTTAGACAAGCTGTTTCCCACTTATGAAGTGCTGGGGCGCGGCTGTTTTCGCGTGCTGCGCGACAGCGACATCGAGGTTGCCGAAGAAGCCGAAGACTTGGTGCGTTGGTTCGAGGGCGCTTTGAAGCGGCGCCGCCGCGGCAGCGTGATCCGCTTGAAGTTCGAAGCCTCGATGCCGCAGGATTTGCGCAGTTTCATCGCCGATCAGATGGACCTTAAAGGGCGCGAACCCGACAGCGTCGAAGGCATTTTGGGTTTGGCCGATACGCGCCAGATCATTTTGAACGAACGGTCCGACCTGACCTTCAAACCCTATAATGCCCGTTTCCCCGAGCGTATCCGCAATTTCGGCGGGGACTGCTTCGCTGCGATCAAGGCGAAGGATTTGATCGTCCATCATCCCTTCGAGTCGTTCGATGTCGTGGTCCAGTTTTTGAGCCAAGCTGCCGCCGATCCCGACGTGATTGCGATCAAGCAGACGCTCTATCGCACCGGAAACGACTCGCCGGTCGTGCGCGCGCTGATCGAGGCGGCAGAGGCCGGCAAGTCGGTGACCGCGCTTGTCGAACTCAAAGCGCGGTTCGATGAGGCCGCCAACATCAAATGGGCGCGCGATATGGAGCGCGCCGGCGTGCAAGTCGTGTTTGGGTTTATGGAACTCAAGACGCACGCGAAGCTGTCGTTGGTGGTGCGGCGCGAAGCCGGCGGTTTGCGCACCTATACTCACTTCGGCACCGGCAATTATCACGCCGCGACGGCGAAGATTTATACCGACTTGTCGCTCTTCACCGCCGATCCGGCGATGGGCAAAGATGCGAACAAGGTTTTCAACTTCATCACCGGTTATGCGGAGCCGTCGCAGCTGGAGAAACTGTCGGCGTCGCCGATCAGCTTGCGGAAGAAGTTGCTGGAAAACATCGACGGTGAAATTGCTCACGCCAAAGCGGGGCGGTCCGGACATATTTGGGCCAAGCTCAATGCGCTGGTGGACCCGGCTGTGATCGACGCGTTGTATCGTGCAAGTCAAGCAGGCGTAAAAGTTGAGTTGGTCGTGCGCGGCATCTGCTGCTTGCGGCCGGGCGTGCCGGGCTTGTCGGAGAACATCCGGGTGAAGAGCATTGTGGGGCGTTTCTTGGAGCACGCGCGGATCGTGTGTTTCGGCAACGGCAATGGGTTGCCCCATGCGGATGCGAAAGTGTACATCTCCTCCGCCGATTGGATGCCGAGAAACCTCGACCGCCGGGTCGAGGTGTTGGTGCCGATCGAGAACCCGACGGTGCACGAGCAAGTTATGGGTCAAATCATGAGCGCCAATTTGCGCGACGTGGCACAGAGTTGGTACTTGCAAGGCGACGGGAAATACGTGCGTGCGCAGGGATACGACGCTAAAGACGCGTTCAGCGCGCACGAATATTTCATGACCAACCCAAGCCTTTCGGGGCGTGGAACCGGACCTGTTAAGAGCCGTCCGAAATCTGCCGTGCGCAGCCGTAGCAAGGCGCTTTAGAAAGTATGGCGCATGGCACCATCGAACCGATCCGCCGTACGCCGGCGCACGCCTTGATGCAGACCGCCGATCCGGTCGGTGTCGTGGATATCGGTTCGAACTCGGTGCGTTTGGTCGTTTACGATCGTCTGACGCGCAGTCCCGTTTCGCTTTTCAACGAGAAGTCCCTGTGCGCCATCGGGCGCAACATGGTGACGACGGGCATGCTCGATGAAGCGGGCAGCGATGCTGCGATTGCAGCGCTTGGCCGCTTTCGCGAGATATCGGCGGCGGTTGGGGTGTCGAGCATCGAAGCGGTGGCGACGGCCGCGGTGCGCGATGCGAGAAACGGCAACGAGTTCGTGGCGCGGGCGCGCAATGCGCTGGGCGCGCCGATCCGGATTCTTACCGGCGAGGAAGAAGCGCGGATCGCGGGCGAGGGCGTTCTGGCCGCCATTCCCGACGCCGACGGTATCGTCGGCGATCTAGGCGGGGGCAGTCTGGAACTTTCGGCGATCACCGGCGGCAAGCAAGGCGCCGGTTACACGTTGCCGTTTGGGCCGCTGCGTTTGATGGACATTTGCGAAGGCAAGATCGAACGCGCGCGCGATATCGTCGATGCGGGCTTACACAAAATCCCAGGGCTCGACAAGTTGAAGGGCAAGGCGCTCTACGCGGTCGGCGGGGTATGGCGCAACATTGCGCGTATCCATATGGAAGACAGTCAGCATCCGATCCGGATTTTGCATCACTATGAGATCCCGCGCGAACGGGCCCTGGATTTCGCGAATTTCTTGTCGGGGTTGGGACGCAAGTCGTTGGAAGCGATCGAGTCCGTTACGCGGCGGCGGGCGGAGGCGATCCCGTACGGCGCGGTTGTGATGGAGCGCTTGATACGCGCGGCGAAGCTTGACCGCTTGGTGGTGTCGGCGTTCGGCTTGCGCGAAGGCGTGTTGTTCACAAAGCTCGGCGCGGAAGATCGTGCGAAAGATCCGCTGATAGCGGCGTGCGAGGATCTGTCGGTGCGGTTGGGTCGCGACCCTGCGCTGGGACGGGCCCTCGATCGTTGGACGGCGCCGTTGTTTCCGGGCGCGGACGCGGCATTCGACCGTTTGCGCCGGGCGGCGTGTTTTCTAGCCGACACCGGATGGCGGGCACATCCCGATCACAGGGCCGATCTGAGTTACACGTTGGTATTGAATTCTCCCTTCATCGGCGTCGATCACCCGGGGCGCGCCTTGCTGGCGCTGACGATGTTCCATCGTTACGGCGGCGAAGACGAGCGGACTATCAAACGCGTGCAGCGTTTCGTGGGCGAGGGCATCGAGCGCAAGGCTGAGACGCTGGGGCAGGCGTTGCGCGCGGCGCTGGTGTTTGCCGGGCCTGCGCCGGAGCTGTTGTCGGAGACGTCGGTTAAGCTGACGCCGAATTCGCTCGTGGTGTTCGTACCGCGGGCCCGTCAGGCTTTGCTTGGTGAGGCGTTTACAAAGCGGCTTGACGAACTTGCCGAGACGCTCAACCGCACTGCGCGCGTGGAATTGCGCTGAATTCAGCTTTCGACGGCGACAACAATCGCCTTGCGGTCGCGGATGCTGAGGGCGATGCGACCGTGTTTCAGTTCGAGCGCCGCATTGCCGAAAATGTCGCGCCGCCAACCCGACAATGCAGGTACATCGGCTTTGTCATCGGCGGCGATTTGATCCAAGTCCGAGGACGACGCGATCAGTTTTTGCGCAACGCCGTGGGCTTCGCATTGGATCTTCAGAAGTACCCGCATCATGTCACCCAATACGGGGGGAACGGCAGGCGGGGGCCCGCGTTCGGCATCGGGGACCGCTGAGGCCGGCAGTGCGATGCCGGCTTTGACCGCGTCGATCAAGCTTTGCGCGGCGCGCGACGTTGCGAAGCCACGCGGGATGCCGCGCAACGAGTCCAGCTCATCCAACGATTGCGGCGCTTGGGCTGCGATCTCGAATAGCGCTTCGTCTTTGATGACGCGGCTGCGCGGCACGTTACGCTCTTGCGCCAGGCGTTCGCGCCAGGCGGCGATTTCCATCAGAACGGCGGTGAAGCGGCGGTTGCCGCCGCGCGTTTTCAAGCGGCGCCAGGATTCTTCGGGCTTGAGTTCGTAAGTTTCGGACGAGCGCAGGACATCGAGTTCTTCTTCGAGCCAATCGGAACGGCCGGACTTGTCGAGTTGCTTCTTGAGGGATTCATACACTTTGCAAAGATGCGTCACGTCGGACTGGGCGTAGAGCAGCTGCTTGTCGCTGAGCGGGCGGCGCGACCAATCGGTGAAGCGCGAGGACTTGTCGATTTGGGCGTGAGCGAGTTCGCGCACCAGCGTTTCGTAGGCGGCCGAGTCGCCGAAGCCGCAGACCATGGCGGCAACCTGGGTGTCGAAAAGCGGGTTCGGGATGACGTTCGCCTGATGGAAGAAAATTTCCACATCTTGGCGGGCGGCGTGGAACACCTTAATGACGTCGCGATTGGCAAACAGGGTGTAGATCGGCGTCAGGTCCAGGCCCTCGGCCAGAGGATCGACGACGACGGAAAAGCCGGGGATTGCCGCCTGCAGCAGGCAGAGTTTCGGCCAGTAGGTGGTGTCACGCATGAACTCGGTGTCGATGGCGACGTAGGGTGCTTGCGAAAAGCGCGCAACGGCGTCGGCGAGTTCGGCGTTTGTGGTGACGACAGTTATCATTTGTGGGGGTGCTATAGCCCAAGATTCGGGCCCTTGACAGGTGGCGCGGGGCGACCCCACAAGGGGCGCCCTTTAAGCCCTTAGGCCCTAGAAGATCAAGGAAATCCGATGCATCGCTATCGCACGCATACCTGCGGCGAATTGCGCGCCTCTCATGTGGGGAGCCGCGTGCGCATTTCCGGTTGGGTCCATCGTCGGCGCGACCACGGCGGACTCGTGTTCATGGATCTGCGCGACAATTACGGGCTGACGCAGTGCGTGGTGGAACCGGACAGTCCCGCGTTCAAGGCGGTCGACGGTTTGCGTTCGGAGTTTGTCGTGTCGTTCACGGGCACGGTGACGGCGCGCCCGGGCGATACGGTTAACAAGGATCTGCCGACGGGCGAGATCGAATTGCGCATCGACGAGGTCGAGGTGCAATCGGAAGCGGGCGAGCTGCCGCTGCCGGTGTTCGGAGATCAAGAATATCCGGAAGAGACGCGGTTGCGCTATCGCTTCCTCGATCTGCGCCGCGACCGGCTGCATCAGAACATCTTGCTGCGCTCGAACGTGATTACGAGTTTGCGCCGGCGGATGGTGGCGCAGGGCTTCACCGAATTCCAGACGCCGATCCTGACTGCGTCTTCGCCGGAAGGCGCGCGCGACTTTTTAGTGCCGTCGCGCATTCATCCCGGCAAGTTTTACGCGCTGCCGCAAGCGCCGCAGCAGTTCAAGCAGTTGATCATGGTGGCGGGGTTCGACAAATATTTTCAGATCGCGCCGTGTTTCCGCGACGAGGACGCGCGGGCGGATCGTTCGCCGGGCGAGTTCTATCAGCTCGATCTCGAGATGAGTTTCGTCACGCAGGAAGACGTGTTCGCAGCGGTTGAGCCGGTGCTGCACGGGGTGTTCCAGGAATTCGCCAAAGGGCGCACGTCGAGTCCGTTGCCGTTCACGCGCATTCCGTATGCGGAGTCGATGCTGAAATACGGCTCGGATAAGCCCGATCTGCGCAACCCGATCGTGATTGCGGATGTGAGTGCGGAGTTCGCGGATGCGAGCGTCGAGTTCAAGGCGTTCAAGAGCGTGGTCGCGGGCGGCGGCGTGGTGCGGGCTATCCCGGCGCCGGGTGCTGGCTCGCAGCCGCGTTCGTTCTTCGACAAGCTGAACGATTGGGCGCGCAGCGAAATGAAGGCGCCGGGACTCGGCTACATCACGTTCGAAGACGACGGCGGCAAGCTTGTCGGCAAGGGGCCGATTGCGAAGTTCATTCCCGAACCCATTCAGCAGCGCATCGTTAAGGCCACCGGCGTGAAGGGCGGCGATGCCGTGTTCTTCTCCGCCGGCAAGGCGGACGCGGCGGCGAAGTTGGCCGGCGCGGCGCGCACGCGCATAGGCAACGAACTGCAGCTGAAAGCGTCGCCCTATTACGACTTCCATTTCTGTTGGGTCGTCGACTTCCCGATGTACGAGTTCAACGAGGAAGACAAGAAGATCGACTTCTCGCACAATCCGTTCTCGATGCCGAATTTCGCGCATGACGCGTTCTTGAAGTTGGACAAGAGCGACGACAAGACGATTTTGGGTATCACCGCGTTCCAGTACGACATCGTGTGCAACGGCATCGAGCTATCGTCGGGCGCGATCCGCAACCACAAGCCCGAGATCATGCTGAAAGCGTTCGAGATCGCGGGCTATCCGGCGGAGACGGTCGAGGAAAAGTTCGGCGGCATGTTGAACGCTTTCCGATCTGGCGCACCGCCGCACGGCGGCACGGCGCCGGGCGTCGATCGCATCGTTATGCTGATCGCGGGTGAAGAAAACCTGCGCGAAGTGACGATGTTCCCAATGAACCAGCGGGCCGAAGACCTGATGATGGGCGCGCCGTCCACCGCGCTGCCGAAGCAGTTGCGCGAGGCGCATATCCGCGTGGTGATGCCGGAGGCGGCGAAGGGGTAGGCGCCGCGCATACGAGACGGCGGGCTTCGGGCTTGGGCCTTTTTGTCGACGCGCTCTGCTCAGTTCGTGCTTGCCGGTGGCCGTTCGCCGGGGACGCCGCCGACGGGTGGGAGCGTTTGCACGCGGGCGAGGCAAGCGTTGCCGGCGCTTTCGCAGTTGGCGCGGCAAGCGTTCTTCCAGCCGTCGTCGATGTCGGCTAATCCGCAAGCGCTCACGCAGAGTGCGCGCGCCTGGTTGCAGCAGGTCGCCGGCGATACGCGGCGCGGGCCGTTCGGGGCGAGACAGGCCTGACCCCATTTGTTGCCGTCATAGCGCGGCACCCAATTATGCGCGACCGCCGACTGCAGCGAGATCGTCAGTGCGGTGGCGGCGGCAATTGCGAGCATCAGCAACAAACCGGTTCTCATGTTCATGTGCGTCTCTCCGAATAGGTGCCGAGAGTCTAATCGCCAATTTCGCCGGTGCCTAGATCGGGGCAAGTTCGGGTGCCGGAGGCCGCCGGTGCCGCGCTATCGTGGGTCGGCTGCAATGTTGCTAAATTGTTTGCGGGCGGCGATCCATGCGCCGCGAGGGAGGTTTAGTTGGGTCATATCGCACGTGTTTTTCTTGCCGGCATTCTCGGCTTGTTGCCTGTCATGGTGACGGTTGCCGTGATCGGTTGGCTGGTCTCGTTCGTCTACACCTATGTCGGTCCCAACAGTTGGGTCGGCCAACGATTGGTGTCGTTGGGGCTGAGCGTGAGTGGCGAGGCTGTTGCGCCCTATGTTTTGGGCCTTTTGATCGTCATAGGTGCAATTTTCGTGGTTGGGTTGTTGGTCGAGCATCGGCTTGGCGCGTGGCTGGGCGCGGCGTTCGATGCCGGCGTTCGCCGCATCCCCGTTGTGTCGAGCATTTACGATTTGTCGAAGCGCTTCACGTCGATCGTCGACTTGAAGGGCGGCAGCGACTTGAAGGGTATGAGCCCCGTCTGGTGCTTCTTCGGCGGAGACGAGGGCGCTGCTGTGTTGGGTTTGCTGGCATCGCCCACGCCGCTTATGATTGGCGAGGTGGCGTATATGGGTATTCTCGTGCCATCTGCGCCGGTGCCCGTTGGGGGCGCGTTGATCTATGTGCCGGCGGCGTGGATCAAGCCTGCCGCGGGCGGCATCGACAATCTGATGAACGTCTACGTCTCGATGGGTGTTACGCCGCCGAAGGGGTTGGTTCAGTCTTGAAACGTTGGTGGAGAGCGCAGAATGGCGATGCGCATATCCGCGTGGTGATGCCGGAGGCGGCGAAGGGGTAGGTCCCCAATCGAGTTGCGGGAGCTTGAGCGTTGCTCCCGCAGATTGCCCGAGGTCCCTAGAGGCCGAGACTGAGCTTGAAACCCGCTGGGACGAGGCACGTCCAGCTTGTGAAATACGTCGGAACTTTCGGCGCCGTGCATACGACCGTCGGTATCTGCGCAGCGGCGCTTGTTACCTTTGAAATTGAAACCATCTTGATCGGCGGTCTCCCGTCGGTGCACTGCCCTGTCTTCTTGTTGTAGACCGTGCTTGAGGTGCAGGTTGCGACGAGCGACGACGGCGCGACCTTGACCGTTACGGTCGTTGACGTCGCCGTAGGCGCTGGGGCCGCAGGCGACATCGTGATGCCGGGCGGTGTTGCCGTATATGTATTAATCGGAACGTTGTAGTTGACGCCATCGCTGTCTAGCGTGATGGCGCCACCGCCGAGTTGCCCAACAACATTGCCGGAGCCGTCGGTGACGACGGAGTACTGAAGTCCGGCCTGCGAGTGCGCCGCACCCGCACCACCAACCGCGACTGCCGCCGCAAGGGCGAGCCGGCTGACAATTGAATTCCACCCAACGCGGGTCTTGTTGCTTGAGAGCATTGCGTTTCCTCGCTTCTCCTCAAGATTGAGGGCGGCGAAAACGTAGGTTGCGCCTGTCGGACGCTCAAGTTCATCAATCACAATCATGATGTTTCTGCGTAGTTTCGGCGTCATGACGACTTGCAAATGATGCGCATTATCGATCGAGTTCGTATTGGTCCAGCTTGAGTTCGCTCGGAGCCTATAGCCGGCACGATCGAGAAGAGCGGGCGGGACGCCCGCGGTCCCAGGCAAAGAGTCACTCCGCCGCCGCGTGGCGGGTGATGCCGAGCCAGGTGTCGAGGTCGGCGAGGGCGCGGCGGGATTGGTTTTGCTTCTTGGCGCGGCCGCGGTCCTTGCCTTTGACGCCGGGCGGGGGCGCGAGGTCGGGGAGCAGGCCGTAGTTGATGTTCATCGGCTGGAAGGTTTTTTCGTCGGCGCCGCCGGTGATGTGGGCGAGGAGCGCGCCTAGTGCCGTCGTGCGTGGCGGCGGAGTTTGCGCGGCGTCCAATCTTTCGGCGGCGGCGAAGCGGCCGGCCAGCAAGCCGATGGCGGCGCTTTCGACGTAGCCTTCGACGCCGGTCATTTGGCCGGCGAAGCGCAAGCGCGGCTGTAGCTTCAGGCGCAGCTCACGGTCGAGCAGTTTGGGCGAGTTGATAAACGTGTTGCGGTGCAGGCCGCCGAGCCTCGCGAATTGTGCGTTTTCCAATCCTGGGATCGTTTTGAAGATGCGCGTCTGTTCGGCGTGTTTCAGTTTCGTTTGGAAGCCGACCATGTTGTAGAGCGTGCCGAGGGCGTTGTCTTGGCGCAGCTGGACCACCGCGAAGGCACGGTGGCCGGTGTTCGGGTTGGTGAGGCCCACCGGTTTCATCGGGCCGAAGCGCAAGGTCTCCGCCCCGCGCTCAGCCATCACTTCAATGGGAAGGCAGGCTTCGAAATAGGGCGTGTCTTTTTCCCATTCCTTGAAGCTTGTCTTTTCGCCGGTCATCAGCGCGTCGATGAAGGCGCGGTATTGCAGTTCGTCCATCGGGCAGTTGATGTAGTCGGCACCGTCGCCTTTGTCGTAGCGCGATTGAAACCAGGCCTTCGTCATGTCGATCGAGTCTTTGTGGACGATCGGCGCGATGGTGTCGAAGAAGGCGAGCGCGCCTTCGCCCGTCAATGCCTGCACGGCGGTTGCCAGCGGCATCGAGGTCAAGGGGCCGGTCGCGATGACGACGTTGTCCCATTCGGCGGGCGGCAGGCCTGCAACCTCTTCGCGTGCGATGGTGATGAGCGGGTTGGCTTGCAGCGCGGTTTGGACGGCCAGCGAAAACGCCACGCGGTCGACGGCGAGGGCACCGCCGGCGGGCACTTTGTGCGCGTCGCCCGCGCGCATGATGATCGAATTGCAGCGGCGCATTTCCTCGTGCAACAGACCGACGGCGTTGTTTTCCCAATCGTCGGAGCGGAACGAGTTCGAGCACACAAGCTCGGCGAGGTTTTCCCCGATATGGGCCTCGGTCATTTTCACGGGGCGCATTTCGTGCAGCACGACCGGCACGCCGGCGCGGGCGATCTGCCAGGCCGCTTCACAGCCCGCGAGGCCGCCGCCGACGACGTGGATGGGCTTCGTCATGAACGAACCGCGGCGATGGAGGCGATGTTTGTGTTTTGAAACGAGATCATGCGCCATTGGCCGGAGCTCTTGGCCAAGACCATCGTTCCGCGCGCCTGGCTTTCGTGCAGCTTGTCGCTGAGTTGGCGTTGGCGCGCCGTGGAGGCGACGGCGTCTGGCGGCAGATGGCTCATCAGCTTCTGATGGATAAAGGCCATTGCCACGTCGGGACGGATGAATTGGATGGCGTCGATGGTGAACGTCATGCGGCTGCCCTTGAAGACGGTGTCAAGGACGTGGCGGTGGCTGTGTTCGACCATTTCGCGGCCGTTGAGGAAGTCACCAAGAATGTTGATGAAGCGGATATCGTCGGTCATGGCGGCGGTGTAGGCCGCGCCGTCGCTTGCGTTCCAGGCGGCTTCGCACTGCATGGCGATGGCGCGAATGGCGCGCTCGTCTTCGGCGTTGGTCAGGGTTGCCATGGCTGTGCTCTCAGGCTGAATTTTGCGGTATAGCTATACGGTCGGCGGGCGGAGCGGTAGAGCACGATTGACGCTGGCGGAAGAGGGGCTTTCAAATGCCTGTGATCGGTAAAATTCTGGTCGTTTGCGGACTGATCTTGGCTGGCGGACCGGCGTCGGCGGCGTCGAAAGTCTCCGGCTGCTCCCTAAACGGGAAGGCGCTGTTCGGGAAAGTTCAAGTGGTACGGAGCTTCCCCGATTTCAAAGTGCAAATCGTGCGGAGTTTCCCGGACCTTAAGGTGCTGCAGGTGAAGAGCTTTCCCGATGCGTGCGGCAAGTGGCAATTCGTCAACAGCTTCCCCGACTTCACGATCCAGTATGTCGACGGGTTCCCCGATTTTACGGTGGAGTTCGTCGGGAGTTTTCCGGGGGAAGGTTAGCGCTGGGACGATTCAGGCGTCCGCTAGGACTGCTTTTCGCGTCGCCAGCGGCAATTCCACTGGAATGAACATGGTCTTGGGATAGAGATAGTCCTCTCCCGATTCATCCACCACGCGCACATGTCCGCGTTTGCTTGCGGTAGTGTCAGGTAGCGCGACGTAGATTTTTCGACGCTCCAACGAGACTTCGTAACCTTCGTTGTCGATGCAGATCAACAGTTTTTTTTGCGCACGGGCCATTTGCTACTCTACCACAAAGTGTTTGATTTTGTATTCCCTTCGGCCAATTCCTGTTGCTTCGTACCAGTGAAGTTCTGCCAAGCAAACCTCACCATCCTGCAGGCGAACCCGGGCCACGCCCTTACGTTTGCGCCATCGTGCCGGGCCATAAAGCTTACGGGGTAGTTTCGGTGACAGTGCACTTTTCTTCAGCGGATTGCGCGCGGCTTGAAGGTTGGGGTGCGTGTCGAGTTTTGTGCACTGTCACCGAAACCAAGTCGAAACCCACCGGGTTTCCCGATTTTACGGTGGAGTTCGTGGGGAGTTTTCCGGGGGAAGGGTGAGGTGCGGGGCGCGGTGTAAAGCTTGCGGAATATGATGCCGATTGTCCGAAGTTTTGACTCCACACCCCATCCAAATCATCATGGCCGGGCTTGACCCGGCCACCCAGCACGCGCACGTCCGTGCGCGCTGGAAACGAGAAAAGAAGCCAATTTAGTACTCGCGAACCGGAGGTCTCTCCGTCGCGCAGGCGCGCTCCGACTGGGTGGCCGGGTCAAGCCCGGCCATGACGACCTTAGTTGGTTGG
>JAIOQG010000323.1 GCA_021413465.1 Alphaproteobacteria bacterium
CGATAGCGCGTCGCGCACCTCCGCACCCATTGTCTCTCGCGCGCGACCGATCAGCCAGAGCGCAATCGGCAACCCGATGCACAGTGTCACCACAACCAGCGCATAGAGCCCCGAGCGCCAGCCATACATACCGATTAGGACCGTCAAAAAGGGCGGCAGTACGATTGCGGTGAGCGACACGCCCGCCGCCGACACCCCCAACGCCAAGCCGCGCTGCCGGTCGAAGGCGGCGATCACCGGACGGGTATAGGCGATAGCGCCCGTACCGGCGCCGAAAACGCCGCCCACAACCATCAATACGAGATAAAGGGGGTAGGAACCGCCGACAGCGGCAATTCCGAAATAAACCACGCACAATATCGGCACGCAGACCAAAACAACGCGCCGGAAACCGACCCGGTCGAGAATCTGACCGACAACCGAAAGTGAGACGGCCCCCGCCAAGAACGCCACCGCGCCGGCGACCCCAATATCCCCGCGCGTCCAGCCGAACTCTGCGGTGACGCGCGTCGTAAACAGGCTCGCGACCGTCAGGTAAAGCGCGATCCCGGTGCCAAGCCCGACCGCCGCCCCTAAAACAATGCGCCACCCCCGGCGCCATTCCGCAATGTCCGCCGCTTCGAGAGTTTTCATCATCGCTTTAACCAGTTTCCCCAAAGTAACGGTCGGCGGCGGAACGCCAAACCGCCCTATATAGTGTCGTTGCGCCGGAAGGCGAGTGTCGGCAACAGCCGCGGAGCGGTTTCGTCCTCTTGACTTGACCCACCCCGCCGCGCGACCTCTTCCCCTCGAAAGACCGCCTGCAAGCCGCTGTCGCGTAACTGGCGTATCGCGTGGGTTTCAAACCACGGGGAAGCGCGACAACGGGGTCCGAGAAAGCCGCACGCCTGGGCATACCGCTTGCGTCAAACGCAACTCTAAGCCTTGGAGATATCTATGTCCGACTACCGTGCAGCCCTCAAAGCCACCGACCCCGACATTTACGACACGCTGATCGGCGAAGAAAAACGCCAGCGCGAAGGCGTCGAAATGATCCCGTCGGAGAACTACACCTTCCCCGAAGTCTATGCGGCGCTCGGTTCCGCCTTCACGAACAAATATGCCGAGGGATATCCCGGCCGGCGCTATTACGGCGGAACGGAGTTTGTCGACGTCATGGAGAACCTGGCGCGCGACCGTGCCAAGGAAATTTTCCGCGCCGAACATGCGAACGTCCAACCGCTCTCTGGCTCGCCCATGAACCAGGCGGTGTATCTGGGCTTCATCGAACCGGGCTCGACGATCCTCGCCATGGACTTGAGCCACGGCGGCCATCTCACCCACGGCGCGCCCGTCTCGCACATGGGCAAGATTTATCGCTTCGTACGCTACAAGACGAACCCGGAAAACGGCGCCATCGATTTCGACCAGCTGCGCGACGTTGCGAAGAAAGAAAAGCCGAAGCTCGTCGTTTGCGGTTACTCGTCCTACCCGCGCGACTACGACTATAAGCCCTTCAAGCAAATCGCCGATGAAGTGGGCGCGCTCACCATGGCCGACGTCAGCCACATCGGCGGCTTGATCGCCGGCGGCGTCATGCGCAACCCGATGGATGCAGGCTTCGACTTTATGACCACAACCACGCACAAATCTCTGCGCGGCCCCCGTGGCGGATTGATCCTGTGCAAGAAAGATCATGCGAAGGGCATCGACCAATCCGTGTTCCCGGGCCTGCAAGGCGGTCCGCACATGAACCAGGTCGCCGCCACCGCCGTGACGCTGAAACTTGCCGCGCAACCGGCTTTCAAGGCCTACGCGGCGCAAGTGCTGAAGAACGCGAAGGCGCTCGCGAGCGAACTCATGAACGCCGGCGCGCATCTCGTGACCGGCGGCACCGACAACCACTTGTTGGTCGTCGACATGATCAAGAGCTTCGACATCAACGGCGCCATTGCCGAAAAGGCGCTCGACCACGCCGGCATCACGACGAACAAGCAAGTGATCCCCGACGATCCGAACCCGCCGATGAAGCCCTCGGGCGTTCGGCTCGGCACGCCGGCGGCAACGACGCGCGGTATGAAAGAGGGTGAGATGAAACAAATCGCCCGCATCATCATCGAAGCGATGAAAAACCACGCCGATCCCAAACGCCTAGAGGGTCTGCGCCAGGAAACGCGCGTCATGTGCTCGCGCTTCCCGGTGCCCGGCCTCTAATGCCGCTGCGCATCCGCCTCGAGACGGCACGACTAAAACTCGTGCCGCTCGCGGTGCGTTGGCGCGAAGACCTGTTCCGTCTATTCAACGATCCGGTGGTCGCAGACTGGCTGTTCCTCACCGGTCCGCCGACGCGCGAACAACTCGACAAGCGCATCGAGGCGAGCGAGGTGTTCTGGCGCGCTAACGGTTACGGCATGTTTGCGGTGCTCGACAAAAACGACGACCGCTTCGTTGCCCGCGTCGGCGCCATGGTCACGCCCGAAACCGGCCGCACCGAAATCGCTTGGTCGACCATGCCCGACGTCCACAGCAAGGGCCTGGCGACCGAAGCCGCCGAAGCCGCGATCGAGTTCACCTTCGCGCGCTCCAACCTGCAAAAGCTCGACTGCTACCTGCGCCCCGACAACGCAGCCTCCCGCCGCGTGGCAGAGAAGGTGGGGTTCCGCTATCAAGACACGCGCTATCTCTATGATCGCATCCTCAGGTTCTACGAGCTGCAGCGCGCGGCAAAAATCTGAGCGGGCCACGTCGCGGGCTTAGAAGCGATAGCCCACGAACGCACCGGCGGAGATCTGCGTTTCCGATCCCTGGTCGGCGACAATCGGACTATCTGCGGCATCGCCGGTCAGCCGGCTGACGCTGACGAGACCGGTCACCGACCATGCCCCTCCGAGCGGCACCATCACCGTCGCGCCAAGTCCATAGTCTTTGATGCCGCCATCGGCTGAATATGGCGAATATCCAAGCACCGAGACTGCCGCCTGTGATGCCGAGATGCCGAAGTAAGTTTGCGTGTAGTCGTCATCCGCCCAACGAACCTGCGGTCCGACGGATACCATGGCGCCCGCAACGCGCAACGCATAGCGCGCCGAGAGCGTGGCGACGGTCCCCAAATTGTCGTCCGAGACGCCGTGCCTGACATCCAGCGCGACACGAATGGCATCGAATTTGTATTCCGCGAAGGCGCCAAGATCGAGCGCACCGTCGATATCGCCCCATCCCGCCAAAGCCAAATTGTCGTCGTCATCGCGCCCGAAGCGATAGCCCGCCAACACACCGGCTTTGAAACCATCTTCGTTGAGCAGGGAGATTTTCAATCCCTCGGGCACCGACGCGCTAAGCCAGCCGGCATACTCGATCCGAACGTTCGGAAGAACTCGAAGCTCATAGTCATCCGAGCCTTCGTAGTCGGGGGCATAAAGTCCGCCCGCGCCTACAATCACGCTCCAATTCTTTTGCGCCGCCTCGGGGCGTTCGTCGGCAATTGCTGCCGATACGAAAACAAATGCGGATGTCGCAACCAAAACCAACCTGTGCACCCGAGGCTCCTGATCTGTCGTGTCGACCGAAACGATAGGCGCAACATGGAGCACGCTTGTCGCCGGACAATGGCATAGGTGTAACAGTGCCGGCACAAACCGCTATTAAAACGGGACTGCCGGTTCTGGCCGGGTGACGCCGCAGCAAGTGTTGGAAGCAAAAATCAAAGGGTTGGTGGGCCCAGATGGTATCGAACCATCGACCCTCTGATTAAAAGTCAGATGCTCTACCACTGAGCTATAGGCCCGCCGAAGGGCACGACCTCAAAGCCGCGCCCGCAAAAGAGCGCGGAAGTTAGGGGCGCCGGCCCCGGGGGTCAACCCGCCTCATTCCAACAAACGCCGCGGCCAATTCGCGCCGCGCCGGAGTGGCGAGTGCACACGCAACCACGCCATCTACCGCGCGCAGAGGCCAACCGATGGTGCTCATACTGCAAGCCGCACAACGGCATCGAATCGCTTTTTGCTGCGACCTAGCTTGTGAGCCGCCTGTGGACAAGTCCGGCCTAGGCTCACAACACGCGTCGAGACAGTATGTGGTGTTTGAGGCACACATAGTGTGGCACTGCATTGCAGGCACACCAAATGCGTGTGTAACTGATCCCTGCGTGATTCGTCGCTTTTGCGACTTTTGAGGGGATTTCATTATGAGAGTAGCGTTGCTTTCGACCGCATCTGTGATCGGCCTCCTGGCATTTGCGGGGCCTTCCGCCGCTGGGCCCGACATGACCGGCGTGGGACAGCTGTATGTCGGAGCCGGAACAACGGATGTTTCGTTCTTCGGC
>JAIOQG010000382.1 GCA_021413465.1 Alphaproteobacteria bacterium
GTCTCGGCGACGTTCGTGCAGCTTCGCCCCTGTTTGAAACCCAAGTCGCCGCCCTTCGGCGCGCCCAGCCGCCGTTTCTTCCGGGTCGAGGTGCCGCAAGAAATATCCGGCGCGAGCGACGTGGTGGCCGCAGCAAAGCCGTTCCTATCGACCGACAAGCTCGTGATCGGTCCTTCCGGTCCCGTGCCGCTCTGGGCCGTTCTCGTCGTGCCGCAAGGTTTTCTCGAAGGCACGCAAAGCGTTCAATACATCTCCGACGATCTCGACCGCTTGGGCCTGCGCGAGTTTCTGCGCCTGCCGCTCGATGCCGAGGTCAAGCGCAAAGGCGCCGAAGCGTTCATGCCCCATGACGCCGTCGATAAGGTCATCGGCGCGGCTGGCACGATCGAAACCATCGATCCCGACCCCGATCATCTGGGCGCGCTCAGCAACGTGCGCCAGTTCACGGTCATCGGTGCCGTCGTCGTCTATTTGATGCTTTTCATGGCCGTGTTCATGACCGCCAACATGGTCGTCATGGCCTTGGTCGAAGAGAAGAGCAACCGCGTGGCCGAGCTGCTTCTGTCCTGCGTGCGGGCCGAAACACTGATGGCGGGCAAGCTGTTCACCGGCTTGATGCTGGCCATACTTCTGATCGGCGTTTGGATCGCAAGCGCGCTCGCAAGCGTCGACGCGCTTTTTCCGACCGCCAGAACGCTCATCGAAAACCTGCTCGTCAGCGTCTCGTCCCCGGCTCAAGCGCTTCAGCTGTTCGCGTTCTTCGCACTGTCCTACCTCACCATCGGTATCTTTTTCTTGGCCGCCGGCAGCGCCGCGACCTCCATCACCGACGCCCAGGCGATCGTGGCGCCGGCGACGATGGTGACGATGCCGATCTTCATGCTCCCCATCGCCATCGCCTACGACCCCGCTGGCATGCTGGCCCGCATCGCGTCCTACGTGCCGTTCTTCGCCCCGTTCACGATGATGGTGCGCTCGCTGCAGGCGACCGACGGCATCGACGTCCTCGGTGCCCTGATCGTCAGCGCGCTGACGCTGTGGTGGATGATCCGCGTGGTTGCCCGCGTCTTCAGAGCAAACCTGCTACGGCCGGATTCAAGCTCAAGTTTCTTAGGGCTTCTGCGCGATCTGTGGCGCGCCCAACGCAAAGCCTAAAACAAAAAGGCCGCGAACCCGGTTGGGAACGCGGCCTCGAAAATAATGGAAGCAAAGGCTCTACGTGCGAACCGGCTTCGGCGTCTTCGGCAGCAAACCTTCGCGCTGCAGCTTCTTGCGTTGAAGCTTACGGGCCCGGCGCACGGCTTCCGCTTTCTCGCGGGCGCGCTTCTCGGACGGTTTTTCGAAGTGGTTACGCAGTTTCATCTCGCGGAACAGGCCTTCGCGCTGCATCTTTTTCTTGAGCGCCTTCAAGGCCTGATCGACATTGTTGTCACGCACGATGATCTGCAAAGGGAAGTCTCCGCTTGAATTTTCCGACGAAACCGGATGATGCAACAAAAAGGGGGCAGAACCCGTTAACGGTCTGCCCTCAAGTGGCGCGGGTGATACCAGAGCCGTGCGGCGCTGTCCACCCTTGCGAGGGTGCGGGGGCCAAGCCCATATCAATGCCATGACGATCCGTAAAATAGCGCGCATGGGCCATCCCGTATTAGGAAAACGAGCCCAGGAAATCACCGATTTCGCCGACCCCGAGCTGCGACGATTGGTCGAGGACATGGTCGAGACCATGATCGACGCCAACGGGGCAGGACTGGCCGCGCCCCAGGTGCACGAAGCGATCCGCCTGGTCGTCTTCCAAGCCGCCATTGGTCGCGCCGACCCGGGCCTGAGCGAATCCGAGGCCTTTGACCACACCGCGCCCCTCACCGTGCTCGTCAACCCCGTCATCGAGGTGCTGTCGCCGGCCACCGAAGGCGGCTGGGAAGGCTGCCTGTCGGTGCCCGGATTGCGCGGCTGGGTCGAACGCCCCGCCCACATCCGCTACCGCGGCATGGGCCTCGACGGCAGCAAGATCGAGCGTATCGCCAAAGGCTTTCACGCCCGCGTGGTCCAGCACGAATGCGATCATCTTGATGGTATCCTCTACCCCCAGCGCATGACCGACCTCACCAAGCTCATCTTCGAAAGCGAGACGAAACATTGGCTCGAGCAAAACGACTGAACAAATCCGCCGCCA
>JAIOQG010000383.1 GCA_021413465.1 Alphaproteobacteria bacterium
TGCTAGCCTATCATAAAGCCAATAGCTTTTCAGTGATTCAGCGGGGATTTGCGTCGGCGTGCTCTATCAAATGTATCAGTCGCAGTCCGACATGCTCCTGCCGATGCGCACGATGGCGCATGCGATGCAAGCGAGCTTCGGCTGGACCCATCGCGCACCGCGGTTGCCCATGATGCGCCGCATGTCGGCTGCTCTAGAACTGTTCGATCGTTTCACGCTGACCCACGAACGGCCCGATTTCGGCATCCGCCAAGTCAGATCGGGCGGACGCGTAGTCGACGTGTTCGAAAAGGCGATCACCGCCACGGCGTTTGGCACACTTCTGCATTTCCGCAAAGATTTGGACACGCGACATCCCGCGGTGTTGGTGGTGGCGCCGTTGTCGGGCCATTTCTCGACGCTGCTGCGCAACACGGTGCAAACTCTTCTTCAGGACCACGACGTCTACATCACCGATTGGCACAACGCGCGCGACGTGCCGCGCTCAGCCGGCGAATTCGGTTTCGCCGATTACATCGATACGGTCATTTCGTTTCTGGAGTATATCGGCCCCGGTGCGCACGTGGTCGCTGTATGCCAGCCCTGCGTCCAAGTTTTGGCGGCCGTGGCGTTAATGGCGGCGGACGATCATCCCTGCCAGCCGCTGTCGATGACGCTGATGGGCGGTCCCATCGACGTGCGCCTTTCGCCAACCACGGTCAACGCGCTCGCTTTCGACAATCCCATCGAATGGTTCGAGAAAAACCTGATCACAACAGTGCCCTCGCGCTATCGCGGCGCGGGGCGGCGCGTCTACCCGGGCTTCGTGCAGCTCAACGCCTTCATGAAAATGAACATGGAACGCCATGTGAAGGCGCATCGTAAGCTTTACAAACACCTCGCCAACAATGAAACCGAAGCGGCCGCTGCGATCAAGGAATTCTACGACGAGTACTTCGCGGTGCTCGACATGCCGGCCGAATTCTACATCGAAACCGTGCGCATGGTGTTTCAAGAAGCGCTACTCGCAAAGGGCGCACTCACCCATCGGGGCGCGCGCGTGGATCCTTCGAAGATCAAACGCACTGCGCTGCTCACCGTCGAAGGCGAACGCGACGATGTCTGCGCCCTCGGCCAGACGGCTGCGGCACACGACCTTTGCACGGGGTTGCGCCCCTACATGAAGCGCCATCACATGCAAACCGGCGTTGGGCACTATGGCCTGTTCAGCGGCAAACGCTGGGAAACCCAAATCTACCCCATCGTCCGCAACACAATCTTGACGATGGCCTCCTGAGACTCGAAGAAGAATGTTGAAACGCCAAGCGGCTGTGTTTCAATCTCCTACCCACTTCTGACTTTGCGCGTTTCTTGTAATCCGCGCCCCCTTCGTTCAGATTTCGACAAAAGTCGATGTATGGGGGCACAAATGAGCCGTTTCGAGCCGTTGAGTCCGTGGCTAAGCATCCCTACGGACCTGCAACCCGCACTGGCGGGAGCGCAGCGAGCCGATGTCGCCATCATCGGCGGTGGCTATACGGGGCTTTGCGCGGCACTACGCTTGAAGGCGCAAGGCGTCGACGTCGCCATCCTTGAATCTGAATTCTGCGGCGCGGGCGCCAGCGGCCGAAACGCCGGCCATCTGACGCCGACGATCGGCAAGGATGTGCCGACCGCCTTGAAGCTGTTTGGCACGGACAAAGCCGTTGCGCTCGTGCGCTTCGCCGAGGAGGGCGTCGCCTTCGTCGAACAGCTGATGAAAACGCACGCGATCGAATGCGACTACGAGCCCACGGGCAACATCACTGCGGGCGTCCATCCCAGTCACCGCGCGCCGCTGGTCAAAGCGGCCGATGCGGCGCAAGCGCTCGGTATCAAGACGCCGTTTCTCGACGAGGACCACATGGGCCAGCGCGGCCTGCCGCGCGCCTTTCGCTTCGGCGTCATGGAAAGCTGCGGCGGCATTCTCGATCCAGGCAAATATGTGATGGGTCTGCGCCGCGCGGCGTTGTCGGCAGGCGTGCGCATTTACGAGCGCACGCGCGTCGGCGAAATCGAAGAGGGGGCGAAGGTGCGCTTGAAAACGCAAGCCGGCGCCTTGAGCGCCGACTCGCTGCTGATTGCGACGAACGCCTACACGGTGCCCGAGCTCGGGCGCTTGTGGAGCAAGATCATTCCCGTGCGCGTGTCGTTGTTCATGACCAAGCCCTTGACGGGCGCGCAGCTCGCCCAATTGGGTTGGCTGAAGCGGGAAGGGATCTACACCGCGCACGAAATCTTGGAAAACTACCGCTTCACGAACGACAACCGCATTCTGGGCGGTTCGAAAACCATCGCTTACAAATACGGCAGTGGATTAGCCGACGGCGACCAGCCCGCCGCGTTCAAGCTTCTGGGCGACGCCTTCTACGACCGCTTTCCCATGCTCAAGAATGTCGAGATCGACGTGTTCTGGGGCGGCTGGGTCGCGGTGACGCTCGACTACCTGCCGGTCGCCGGCACACTGGGACGGCGCGGCAATATCCATTACAGCGTCGGCTGCAACGGACATGGCATCGCGCAGTTCTCGATGATGGGTGCTGCGGCCGGCGATGCGGTGCTAGGCAAGCCTTGGGAAGAGCTGGAAGTGCTCCAGCGCCGCTTCACGCCGTTCCCGCCCGAGCCGTTCCGCTGGGTCGTCGGCAAAGCGCTGCAAGTCTATCTTGAATCCGTCGACCGCAAAATCGACAACGAGCTGCGGCGCAACGCAGCATAGAAGAATGAGGCGCCGATGAGCGGAAGTGCAAAGGCAAAGGTGGTCCTAATCACCGGCGCGTCGGCGGGTATCGGCGCCGCCGTCGCGAAGCGTCTCGCGGGAGCGCGCTACAATGTCTTCGGAACGTCGCGCAATGCCGTCGCGCCGCCGCCCGCGCCGGGCGTGCGCATGCTGGTCATGGACGTGCGCGACCAGGGCGCGATCGCCGCGTGCGTGGCCTCGGTTATCGAAAGCGCGGGACGCATCGACGTTCTCGTCAACAATGCGGGTTATGGCATCGCGGCCTCTGTCGAAGACACGCTCGCCGCCGACATGCAGAATCAGCTCGACACAAATCTCTTGGGGCCGTTGCGCGTCTGCCAAGCCGTGCTGCCGCATATGCGCGCACAAGGATCGGGGCGCATCATACAGATCAGCTCGCTCGCTGCCCGCATCGCCATTCCGTTCCAAGGCGCCTATTCGGCTTCGAAGTCGGCATTAAAGGGCATGACCGAAGCGATGAGCATGGAGTTAAAGCCCTTCGGCATTGACGTTGTGATGGTCGAACCCGGCGACACCAAAAGCAACTTCACCGCTGCCCGCGTTTGGACCCAAAGCGCTACCGCAAGTGAAGTCTACCGGGCCCGCGCCCGGCATGCGATCAAGGTGATGGAAGTCGCCGAACAGGCAGGCCCGCCGGCGGACAAGGTTGCGCGCATCGTCGAACGCGCAATCTCGGCACCCCGGCCGAAGTTGCGCTACGTGTCGGCGTCGGCGATGGAAAGCATGGCGCTGTCGCTGCAAAAAATCCTACCGTCGCGCATGTTCGAGAGGCTAATCGCGTCGAACTACGAGCCGCCGAAAAGCAAGGCCACCTAGTCGAGCGGAATGACATCCACCGATTGCTCCGACGTCTGCGATCCAGATGTGCGCAAGACACCCTTCACGGGAGCGACATCCGAATAATCGCGCCCACGCGCGATCACGATGTGATCGTTCGCGACCAGCAGATTGTTGGTCGGATCGAACTCCACCCAGCCGGCTTCGGTACCGCACCAGGCGCGCACCCAAGCGTGCATCGCGTCGGCGCCAGCAAGCCGTTCCTTCCCGGCCGGCGGAATCGTTCGCAAGAAGCCGCTGACATAGCCCGCCGGTATGCCGACGCCGCGCAGGCACGCGATCATGATGTGTGAATAGTCCTGGCAAACGCCGCGCTTGCCCGCGAAGGCTTCTTCGGGCGTCGTATCGACAGTTGTCGCTTCGGCGTCGAAACGGATATCGCGATGCAAAGCGTTCGCAATCGTCTGAACGGCTTCGAACGCCGGCATGTCGGATCGAACGAGGTCGTTGGCGTACGCGGTCATTGCCGAGGTCGGTCGCACGCGCGGTGAGCGTCCTGCGAAGTGGTGCGGCGCGGCAGGATCAAGCGCGGTGTGGGCGGCAATCTGAGAGGCTAAGTCCTGAAGCGCAGGCGACGCCACGAACCCGCGCTCCGGCGCATGACGGTCGATCCGGCATTGCAACTTGAATTCGATTTTCTCGTGCGATGCGAGATAAGCGACCTCAACCGTCGCATTGCCGAAGAAATCCGTGCGATCGATCCGCTCTTCCGCGCTCGGCTGGATGTCGAGATAGCTCAAGATCACTTTCTGCTCGCCGGGCAACGTGGCGGGAACCAAACGCAGCATGTGCCGCCCGGCATTCGCAGGGCGATCGTATTCGTAGGTTATGCGAAGGCCAATATCGTAAAGCATCCGGCCCCCCGCTAGCGCAGATATTCGGACGACAATACGTCGGAAAGAGCGGCGATTTCGTCTTTCACCCGAAGCAACGCCGCCGTGTCGAACGTCTCGGGCGTGCCCAAGGCGAGTTCGGTGTGAACCTGGAGCACCGCGCGCGACAGCGCCGACAGCGGCGCTTGGGGTTTCGCGCCCGACAGATGCTCCGCTTGTTCGCGGATCTCGCTCAGATGGTAGTGCACGGAGCGCGGGTTCATCGCGTCGAACACCAGAAGGTCGATCACCGTGTTTCGGTTGGTCGCGACCGCATAGCGGCTGCGATGGGTCATGGAGCTGTCGCCAACCTCGACAGCCAGATCGAGAGCGCCATCGGGCGCCGCGCCGTCGGCAAAGCGCGCGAGCGCCGACGTCATGGACATCGCCCGCTCCAACGAGCGCCCGATCGTCAGGAACCGCCAGCCCGTCGACCGATACATGTTGTCGTGCACCAGTCCCGAGAAGCCCGTGATCTTGCGCAACAAAACGCCCATCGCGCGCGCCGCGTCGTCGCCGGGGGTGACGGTCTTGACCATGCGGTTCGCAGACTTCGCCAGGTCGGTCAGCGCCATCCAGCCGTCGATCGAAAAGCGGTCGCGCACTTGGGCAGCACTGTGGATTGCCGCCGCCAAGGCCGCGAGCAACGCCTTGGGCACGCACGCCGACGGATCGACTTCGTTGTCCTCAAGATGCTCTCTCAAACACGCCAAGACCGGCGTGTCCGCCTTCGCTGTTTCGGCCAGGCGCTTATGATGCGCGCGCAGCAGCCGCATGATGCCCTCAGCGCGCTCTACGTAGCGGCCCAACCAATACAGATTGTCGGCGGCGCGGCTCGGCAATACGCCGGGCTCGGACCGGCGATAGGGCGCGGCCGGTGCGGGCAGCATCGTCACCGTGTCGACCGGCCGGTCGCTGACGACCCAGACGTCGGCCACCGATCCGCCGCGCTGCATCGC
>JAIOQG010000302.1 GCA_021413465.1 Alphaproteobacteria bacterium
GGGCGGATGAGTATCGCAATGCTCTTCCCCGGGGAGCTAGGCTTTCGTTTTCTCCTTGAACGGGCACAGGTCGCGCACGACGCAATCCGGGCATTTCGGTTTGCGGGCGATGCAGGTGTAGCGGCCGTGCAGAATGAGCCAGTGATGGGCGTGTTGTTTGAATTTAGCGGGGACGATCTTTTCGAGGTCGTCTTCGACGGCGCGTGGGGTTTTGCCCTTGGACAGTCCCATGCGGTTCGCGACGCGGAAGACATGGGTGTCGACCGCGATCGTGTGTTCGCCAAAAGCCATGTTCATCACGACACTCGCCGTCTTGCGGCCGACGCCGGGGAGGGCTTCGAGGGCGTCGCGATCGCGGGGGACTTCGCCGCCGTGATGATCGAGCAGCAGCTTTGACAGCGCGATGACGTTCTTGGCCTTGCCGCGAAAGAGGCCGATCGTTTTGATGTGCGCGATCAGGCCCGCCTCGCCGAGCTTTACCATCTGGGCCGGGGTGGTGACGGATTTGAAGAGTTTTTCGGTTGCCTTATTGACGCCTTTGTCGGTCGCTTGGGCGGAGAGCACGACTGCGACCAGAAGTGTGTATGGGTTGACGTGGGCGAGTTCGCCCTTGGGTTCAGGGGTCGCCTCGGCAAGGCGGGCAAAGATCGCTTCGATGTTTTCGCGTTTGGTCATGGCACGATCACTGGCAAAGGTGGGCAGCGGCAAAACCTAGCCTTCATGCCAAGCGCCGCTGGCGGAATTGCCCCCGCTTTGTTAGGCTGGCTGCATGACCTGCAAAGAGCAACTGCTCATTCTCTGCGCCCGGATGGGCTATAATCCTTGAAAGCGCGCTTGCGCGCGCGGCCTTGAGCCGCGCTCCGTATCGCGAGGACTTTTGCGTCCTTGCCCGTTCATACGAGCCAATCCGAGAGAGCAACGCCCATGCCCAGTAACCCTGCGACGCATAACCAAACCAAACATTGGCAGGCGCTTGACGCCGCCCATCACATTCATCCGTTCACCGAGACCCAGGCGCTGAACAAAAAGGGCGTTCGCGTCATTACCAAGGCCGACGGGATCTATGTCTGGGATTCCGAAGGGCACAGGCTGATCGACGGCATGTCAGGGTTGTGGTGCGTGAATGTGGGCTATGGCCGCAAAGAGATTGCGCAGGCCGCTTATGACGCGATGAACGAGCTGCCCTATTATAATTTGTTCTTCCAGACGACGAACCCTTACGCGACGGAGCTGGCCGCGAAGATCGCGAGCGTGACGCCGGCTGGGCTCGACCGGATTATGTTCGCGAATTCGGGGTCGGAGGCGAACGACACGGCGCTGAAGCTGATCCGGTATTATTGGAACCTGCAGGGAAAGCCGCAGAAGAAGATCCATATTTCGCGCGAGTATGCCTATCACGGGGTGACGATGGCGGCGGCGTCCCTTTCCGGGCTGACACCGATGCACCCGCAATTCGATTTGCCGCTGGCTGGCTTCGAGAAAGTGCCGACCGTCTATTGGTACGGGTTCGGGGGCGACAAAGACCCGAATGCGTATGGGCTTGAGGTGGCGCGCAAGCTTGAGGAGAAAATCCTCGAGCTTGGGCCCGACCGGGTGGCGTCGTTTTCGGCCGAGCCGGTGCATGGCGCCGGGGGATTAATGTTCCCACCGGACAGTTATTGGCCGGAGATCCAGCGCATCTGCAAAAAGTACGACGTTCTTCTGCACCTCGACGAGGTGATCACGGGGTTTGGGCGGACGGGGAATTGGTTCGGGGCGCAGACGTTTGGCATCGCGCCCGACATTATGACCATGGCGAAAGGGATTTCGTCCGGTTACCAGCCGATTTCGGCGATCGCACTCGGGCCCCTGATGGGCAATGCCATCGCTACGGCCAATGAGGAGCTGGTGCATGGCTTTACCTGGTCGGGGCATCCGGTCGCCTGTGCGGTGTCGTTAAAGAATTTGGAGATCATCGAACGGGAAAAACTCGTCGAGCGCGTGCGTGACGACATCGGCCCCTACTTCCAGGCGAAGATTCGCGAGTTGGCGTCGCATCCGCTGGTCGGCGAGGTGCGCGGCATCGGTTTGTTGGGCGCGATCGAGTTGGTGAAGGACAAAAAGAATCGACTCTTCTTCCCGCCGGACGAAAACGTGGGAACGCAGTGCCGGAACCATTGTTTTTCGAACGGGCTCGTCATGCGCGCAATTCGGGACACAATGGTGTTGGCACCACCGATGATTGTTAAACGCGACGAAGTCGACGAAATCGTCAGGCTTGCAAGACGCTGTTTCGACCTAACGGCGAGTGATCTCGGGATATCCACAAGGTAGGTTGCAAACACGCGTGTCTTGTTCCCCACGGTTCGAATCCCGGTGTGTCTCCCGAGCCATAGTCATTAATAATGTGTAAGGGCTAAAAAAAAAGTTGCTCGCTGTGGCATCCGCGCATATAGTGATTCTTAGACGAGCGGTAACGAGCTGGTTTCGCGTTGCCCCCCCCGCTAGCGGGACCAGTAATCGGTCGTCTAAGCATCAGATAATCCCCTCCTGATGCGTGGCGCGTTAAAGCGCGTTTTGACCCTCGGCTGGACGCACAGCCGGGGGTCTTTTCATTTCTAAGTTGCGTTGTGCGCGCCCTACCCGCATTAACCAGCCCCATGCCACCCATCAGACTAGCTACCTGGAACATTAACTCCGTCCGCTTGCGGATCGGTCTCGTCGCCAAGCTGGCACGGGAGCAAAAGATCGATGTTTTGTGCTTGCAGGAGACGAAAGTCGCCGACGCGGAGTTCCCGCACAAAGACATCCAGAAGATGGGTTTCGAGCATGTCGCGATCAACGGTCAGAAGGGCTATCACGGGGTCGCCATTCTCTCGCGCCTGCCGCTGACGAAGATCGAGGGCAAGGAATTCTGCGAGAAAGGCGATGCGCGGCATTTGCGCGTGACGCTGCCCGGCGACATCGAGGTGCACAATTTCTATGTGCCCGCCGGCGGCGACATTCCGGACCCCGAAGCGAACGACAAGTTCGCCCATAAGCTCCAGTTCCTCGACGAGATGGAGCAGTATTTTTCGAAAATGAAGTCAAAGCGCACGGCCCGGCGCGTGGTGGTCGGCGATCTGAACGTGGCGCCGTTCGAGCACGACGTTTGGAGCCACAAGCAACTGCTCAACATCGTCAGCCACACGCCGGTGGAAACGGAACGCATGGCGCGGGTCACCGCGGCGCACGATTGGATCGATGTCACGCGCTCCTTCGTGCCGAAGGACCAGAAAGTCTTCAGCTGGTGGAGTTATCGCAACCAGGACTGGAAGATTTCCGATCGCGGGCGGCGGCTCGATCATGTGTGGGTGAGCGCCGGGCTCGACGGCGCGGTGACGAAGCATTCGATCTTGAAAGCGGCGCGCGATTGGGAGCGGCCGTCAGACCATGTGCCGATTGTGGTGGAGATTGAAGCGTAGGGGCAACGCCGGAAATTCTCTTTCCGCCTGTCATGGTCCGCGAAGGCGGACCACCCACGACTTCTTACGTCTGGGTACGAAAATCAGACGTGGGTGCGGCGTAAAGTAAGCCTCACCACTAAGGCGCGAAGACGCACGAAGGTTCACAAAGAAGTTCTTTAGGGCGCTTCGCCCAACAAGAAAGCCGTGGGTGGTCCGCCTTCGCGGACCATGACAGTGCGGAGGGTGTGCGCGGCGCGTGGTCAGCGCTTCAACGCTGAGATCATCACCGTCGACGAGGCGGTGGCGATGAGTTTGTCTTCGGCGTCTTTTAGGTCGGCTTCGAGGAATATCACCGAGCCGCCGCGGCGGACGGTGCGGGCTTCGGCGATGATGCGGGTGCCTGGTTTGCCTTGCGCGATGTAGCTGACCTTCATTTCAAGCGTCGGGGTGATTTGGCCCCATTCGATCGTCAAACCGGCCGCCAACGATATGACATCGTCGAGCATGGCTGCCGTCATGCCGCCGTGGATGGCGCCGAAGCGGTTCGCGAGTTGCTCGCCGGCGTCGTAGGCGACGCGCACCCTGCCGGCCTTGACGTCGACTTCGAGCAGATCCTGACCCATCACGACGGCGGCGGGAGCCGGACGCTTCAAGATCGCTTGGATGTTGGGCGGATATTGTTCCGGCTTGTCGCGGTCGAGCGCCATGTTATTCGAGCCCCGCGTCGCGCAATTTGGCATGGGCGGCGGAGAGATCCTTGTTGGCATTGTGCAGGCGCACCGCCAGCTCGCGCATCAGTTCGAGCGTCATTTGCGGCAAGTCGCGCAGCATTTGGAAGAACAAGTCCTTTTTGATCTTGAGCGTGTCGAGTGGTTCGGTCGCGGTTATCGTCGCGGTACGCGGCATGTCGCAGAGCAGGGCCATTTCGCCGACGAAAGCGCTGTCGCCCAAGTGCGCCACGATGACGGGGCCGTTCGGCGAGGCGACCGAGACGTCGACGCCGCCTTTGAGGATGAGGTAGGCGCTGTCGCCGCGATCGCCTTCGCGGAAGAGGACGGCGCCGGGTTCGAATGCCAAGCGTTCGCTGGTGAAGGCCATCAGTTTGAGGCGCGAGGTATCGATCTGCGCGAACAAGGGAATGCGCCGCAAAAGTTCGACTTCCAATTGGATACTCATCGCCTGCCGCCTTTTTTCAACGCCGTCATTGCGCCGCCTCGCGTTGTTCGGTTCGCGCCTTGTCGGCGACCAGACGCCCGTGTTCGAAAACCAGCGTGCGGTCGAAACGGGATGCCAAATCGTCTTTGGTGAGGATCCACAGCGTGCCCCGCCCTTGGCGGCGCGCCAGAACGCTTTCGACGATTTCGGTCTTCTGCTGATCGTCGAGATTGGCGAGGGCGCCGTTCACGACCAGCAAGTCGGGTTCCTTGATCAGTGCGCGGGCGAGGCCCAATTTCTGGCGTTGGCCGGGCGTTAGGCGTTTGCCGCCGGAACCCGCGTGGAAGGCCAGGCCCGATTCGATGACGAGATCGCGCACATCGAGCTGGTCGAGCACTTCGCGGATGAGGACATTCACGCGCTCGCCGGCCTGTGCCACGCCGTAGGCGATGCGGCCCAGCAGGATGTTGTCCTGGAGGCTGGCGGCGGGGTTGTAAGTGTCTTCGTCGTAGAACGCGATGCGCGAGGCCAGTTCGGGGGGGAGCGTTTGCGCAAACGTTCTGCGTGCGGCCAGAAGACGCTCGCGGATTTCGTCCGTGATCAACCCCAAGCGGTGGCGCGCTTCGACGTAGCGCAGCGGCAAGACCGAAAGTTGAGCGCGATCGGCGAAGGTAAGCCCTGCGGTTTTGGCACGCTTCATGACCTGTTGATAGGCCGGGAGTTCGCTTGCCGGGATGAAGCTGAATTCGTCGAAGAACGGGTGATCGGGCGGGAAATCACGGAACAGTTCGAGCATGGTCTCGGCGATCGACAGGCCCATGGCGACCAGATGCTGTTCGAGGCCCTCCTCTGCGACAACGCGCTGGAAGTGCGGGAGCTTTGGCAGGGTGTGCGGTTGCAGGAGCGGATCGACGCTGGACCCGAACAGAATGTTTTCCGCAATCGACGCGTTGCGATTGAAGGAGGCGGGGTCGAAGCGTTCGACGAGATGGGCGAGGTCGGGGGCCGCCAAGCGTTCGTGCAAGGCGAGACGGGCATCGACAATCCGCGCCTTCGCCGCGGTGCTGGCCTTAGGGTCCAAACGCGATTGCAGCCCGAACTGATAGACATCGCCTTCGAGCGCAACGGCCTTTAGGATGTCGACAATGCGGTCCATGATCATGGCCGGGTCCGTGCTGCCGAGCGCCGCGTAGTCGATCCAATCGCGCTCGACGTCGAACTCCGGGTTGCCGGCGCGCAATGTCTCTTTGGTGCGTATGTCGGTCGGCAACGAGCGCTGCAGTTCGAGTTTTAGGCCGTAAAGCAGGTTGTCCTTGAGATCGAGCGGGAAGAAATAGCCGTCGGGACCGGTGTAGGCGATGCGGCGGCCGACCACGGATTCGGACATGGTGGCGAAATCGGCATCGCCCGCCTTGATCGTGCCGTTTTTCAACGTGATTTGACGCGCGAACAAAAGGCCGAGGGCTTCCTTGCCGCAGCCCGCCGGGCCGACAACAGCCACCGATTGATCGAGCGGCAAAATCAAATCGACATCGTCGAGCAGCGTGAAGCCGGCATCGTCGAGCGCCGTTATGTTCTTCAATTCGATCGGACCGCCCAACGGGGCGCGGTCTTCGAGCGGGGCTTGCATTTCGGGCAGGGCGATACCCTCAGGGTGGAACTGGTCCATGACCTGGTCGTATTTGATTTCGACGTCTTGACGCTGCAGATCCCAGTCGATGAGTTCTTTGATCGGTCCGGGCAGGTCCTTGTAGGCAACGATGACGGCGACGAGTTGACCGACGTCGAGTTGACCCGTGATGACGAAATAACCGCCGACCGCGTAGAAAATGAACGGCGTCATTTGCGCCATGAAATTATTGAGCGATTTGACGAAATATTTGCGCTGATAAAGTTCGAAGCGGATGTCGAAGATGCGGCCAAGGCGGCGGACGATATCGGCGCGTTCCCAGTTCGAGGTGCCGTGGACGCGGATGTCTTGGCCGCCATCGACGATTTCACCGACGCGGCCGGCGAGCTCGCGCGCTTGGAGTTGGCGCATCTTGCCGAGCTGGAGGATGGGGCGGCGCAACCGCGGGATGACGAGCGCTTGGGCCAGGACGACGGCTGCCGAGACGAGACCGAGCCAAAAGCTTTGGACCAAGATGAAGATCAGCGCCGTTAGCGCCTGACCGGCCAAGAAGACGGGCCAGACGATGGCATCGCCCGTAAAGCCGCCGAGCGGCTCGACCTCGTCTTTGACCATCGAGGCGATTTCCGACTGCTTGGCCTTACGCAAATGCGAAAAGGGGAAGCGCAGGACGCGGTCGATCAACTCGTAACGCAGGCGACGCAACAGGCGCTCGCCCAGCCGGCCCTTCATCGTGTTGACGAGGTATTTGAGGAAGCCGTTGAAACCGACGAGAGCCAGGAACGCGAAGCTCAACGCGAACAGGTAGCTCGTGCGCTCGAGCGGGATGCCCTGCAACAGGGTCCATTGCTGACCGAACCAGCCGGCGAGAAACTCCGGGAAACCGATGACCAAACGCATGAAATTTTGCGTTGCGTCGGGCGTTTCGAACCCTTTGCCGGTGATGGGGC
>JAIOQG010000303.1 GCA_021413465.1 Alphaproteobacteria bacterium
AGTTCGACGTCGCGCGCATCGACGAGATTGAGCGCGAGGTAAAACACGACGTCATCGCCTTCCTCACCAGCGTCGCCGAACACGTCGGCCCCGAGAGCCGCTTCGCCCACCAAGGCATGACGTCCTCGGATGTGCTCGACACCTGCCTCGCCGTACAAATGGTGCGCGCGTCCGATCTGCTCATTGCCGGCTGCGAACGCGTCATGGCGGCGCTCAAGAACAGCGCCATCGAACACAAAATGACGCCGACCATCGGCCGCAGCCACGGCATCCACGCCGAGCCAACGACCTTCGGCCTGAAGCTCGCCGGCCACTACGCCGAATTCGCGCGCAATCTCGATCGCCTCAGAGCCGCGCGCAAAGAGATTGCCACCTGCGCCATCTCCGGCGCGGTCGGCACCTTCGCGCAGATCGATCCGCGCGTGGAAGAATATGTCGCCAAGAAACTCGGCCTCGAAGTCGAGCCCGTCTCAACGCAAGTCATCCCACGCGACCGCCACGCGGCGTTCTTCGCCGCGCTCGGCGTCGTCGCCGCCGGCATCGAGCGCCTCGCCACCGAAGTGCGCCATCTGCAACGCACCGAAGTCTTGGAAGCAGAAGAGTTCTTCGAGCCCGGTCAAAAGGGCTCCTCGGCGATGCCGCACAAGCGCAACCCAGTGCTCACGGAAAATCTCGGCGGCCTCGCCCGCCTCGTCACGGCGCGCGAAGAGATCGCGACCTGCGCCATCTCCGGCGCCGTCGGCACCTTCGCGCAAATCGACCCGCGCGTCGAAGAACACGTGGCCAAAGCGCTCGGCCTCAAACCCGAACCCGTCTCGACGCAAGTCATCCCGCGCGACCGCCACGCCGCGTTCTTCACAGCCCTCGCCGTGGTCGCAAGCTCCGTCGAACATCTCGCCACCGAAATCCGCCACCTCCAACGCACGGAAGTTCTGGAGGCCGAAGAATACTTCTCCGAAGGCCAAAAGGGCTCGTCCGCGATGCCGCACAAGCGCAACCCGGTGCTCACGGAAAACCTCACCGGCCTCGCCCGCATGGTGCGCAGCTATGCCGTCCCCGCGATGGAAAACGTCGCCCTCTGGCACGAACGCGATATCTCGCATTCCTCCGTCGAGCGCATGATCGGCCCCGACGCCACCATCACGCTCGACTTCGCGTTGAATCGTTTGGCCGAAGTGATCGAAAAACTCGTGGTTTACCCGGAGCGGATGCAGCGCAACCTCGATCTCCTGGGCGGACTTGTCCACAGCCAGCGCGTGATGCTGGCCCTGACGCAAAGCGGCGTCAGCCGCGAAGACGCCTACCGCCTGGTCCAACGCAATGCCATGCCCGTGTGGCAGAACATGCACCACGGCCGCACCGGCAAAACGTTCCTCGAAAACCTGCACGCCGACGCCGAAGTCACAAAAGCGTTAAAGCCTTCGGACATTGACGCGCTGTTCGACCTCGGCCATCACTTGAAGCACGTCGACACGATCTTCAAGCGCGTCTTCGGCGCCAGTTGAAGCCAAAGGAAAATTGATGGGCACGCCGGTAAACCTTGGAAAGATTTTCGGCGTCAATGTCCGCATCGACATCTCGCTGTTTCTGGTCGCAGCCATCTTCTTGTTGAACGGCCTGCAATTCGGCGGCTTGCAGGGCATGCTGACCGAAGCAACCTTCGTCGTGCTGCTGTTCTTTTGCGTCTACCTGCACGAGATGGGTCACGCCTTCGGGGCATCCCTGTTCCGCATCCGCACGCTGGACGTCACCTTGACCTTCTTCGGCGGCTACGCGCGCCTTGCCGGCGTTCCGCGCGGCTCGCTGCAAGAAATCGTGGTCGCTTTCGCGGGGCCGGGCGCAAATCTCCTGATCGCGGGCGTACTTTACTTATGGCTTCAAAATCCAAGCACGATGTTCGTGGGCGACGGATTTATGATTTGGCGCTTGATGGTGGCGAACCTCATCTTGGGCGTCTTCAACCTTCTGCCCGGCTATCCCCTCGACGGCGGCACGATCGCGCGCTCGGTTCTGACGAACTTCATGCCCCGCCCCCGCGCCCGTCTCATCGTCGGCTACGGCGGCGGCGTCGTCGGTTTCGGACTGGTCGCCTACGCTCTTCAGACCCGCGATTTTTCGCTGACCATGCTGCTAGGCTTCTACTTGATCTACCTCGCGTCGCTGGAAATCCAAGCCGCGCGCTCAAGCCGTTTCTAACGGCACCTCGCTCGCCGCGATGCCAAACCAACCGCACAGGCGCGAAATTCAACTCACCGTAGCGGTCACATTGGCGGCCACGGCGATCGTCAACGATCCAACCGCGCTCCACACCCAAGCAACGGCATGATCCCCATGCTGCTTGATCCGCATCTCCTGCTTGCTTATCTCGCCGCCGCGACCGCGCTGACC
>JAIOQG010000304.1 GCA_021413465.1 Alphaproteobacteria bacterium
GTCGTAGGGCGAGGCATTGTGCGCCATGTCGTTGATGAAGGCGTGGCCGGTGTGAAGGACCGTCGCCACGCTTCCCGGAAAGTTGGCTTCCGCCAACGCTTTCACACCGTCAAGCGTGAGCGGAGTCGTCGGGTCAAGTTCGATCGAGTGAGGTCCCGGCGTTGCCCCGCCGACGAGGTTGACGATTACCTGTAGGTGGCCGTTCGGGCCCGGAATGTAGTTTCCATAAGCATCGGTCGCGAGCAGGGGGACGTCGCCCACGTCTTTGTCCAACAATTGAAGGCCGAACTTCAGCGCGTTCGCCTTGAGGTCGCCCCACGTCGCCATGCCGGAACGTGCGTCGTCGGCGCTCTCGTCAATGAGCGTTCCCTGCTTATCGCCTTGAATGCCGTCCAAGCCCGCGCCCGTCGTGTGCTGCAGCATTTTGCCGGTCGTGTGCAGCTTGCCGTCGGAACCTATCGTGTATTCGCGCAAGAATGCGTTGTGCGAGCCATCAGAGGCGTAGGTTTGGCTTTGGTCGACGAAGGGGCTGGTCTGGTTGGTGAAGGTGTCGTCGGCGGTGCCGAGAACGCCATCTGAACCTGCCCCACGCGAGGCGCGCGACAACAGCATGAAGGCTTGATTGGCCGGCACTTCATCGCCGCTTGCGGCAATGCCATCGGGTCCCAGCGTTCTGAGCGGATCGTCGGCGGCGAGCGGGATGTAGACGTAGCCGTTGCCACCCTTCGAAATCAGATCGAGGCCGTGATCGAAGAACTGACCGAAGAAGGTCATCCAGTTGTTGAACGTCTTGGCTGCCCCCAATGCTGTCCTGGATGCCATCTTTTCCAAAGCCCCAATTGTCATCTGCGGTGCCAA
Source organism: Alphaproteobacteria bacterium (assembly GCA_021413465.1). Classification (GTDB taxonomy): domain Bacteria; phylum Pseudomonadota; class Alphaproteobacteria; order Micropepsales; family Micropepsaceae; genus SZUA-430. The sequence goes on from JAIOQG010000304.1 coordinate 859, forward strand.
ATTTTCCGTCGGCGCCAGCGAGGATGAGGCCATTGGGGTTGGTATTAAACGTTGTGTAACCGTCGCCCAATTGTGCGGCGAAGTCTTGGGCGGCCTGTAGTGCTGCAGGGTTGTACTGACTGATGTCGGCAATGAGGTTCGAGATTAAGCGCGGGGCGCCATCGACCACCATCGAGTTGGGTAGGACTGTCCCAGGTCCGGCGTATTGGTTTTGGAGAAGAGGATCGGCCGCATGGGCGAAGGGCTGGTCCGCCGAGCCGAACGTGCCTTGACCCGGGACCGTGTTGTTATTCGTGCCGGCGAGTTCGCGCAGGCCGAAGGCCAAATGGGGGCTGACCGGCGGCGTGTTCGTCTCGGCCATTTGAATCTGCGTCAGAAGGTACTGCAGATCGTTCTTCGTAAATGTAACCGCCATGTGATGGCCCTCCCGGTGAGCCCGTTAACCAAATTGCGCGTGCCAAAATGGGAACCTGTCCCGAAGCTGAGCACCCTCTCGGTCTGGAGATCAGGCAGGTGCATTCGCCGTACCGCAGCCCGCAGCTATCGGACCGGAACCTGACGGCGACCTGACACAAAAGGTGCGTCAACTTGACACATGACACACAAGGAATAAGCTAGCGACTTCGATTTCGCTGCCTCACAATTGCGGTGTGAAGAGCTTGGGTGCAGTGCAGAAACCTGGAATTTCTGCTCTTTTTTGGGGACATGGGTGTGGGGGCCAAACTGCGACAAATGTGGATGTCATTTTTTTGAGACACCGGTGTTGCTAGTTGGCGTTAATGCCCAAAGCGTTGGGGAAAAGTTAATCGTGCGGATTCTTTTGGGTGAGAGTCGGCCACAATTCGGTGAGCAGATCTTAAAGCGGCTTCGAGCGCAGTTCAGCGTCGATATGGCCGCCGGGATCGCCACGTTTCGGATCATGGCGGTTGAGCGCGCCTACGCGTTAATCATTATCGGTTTGGATGTGCCTCACGGCGAGCGCGTTGAGTTCATCCGCGGATGCCGCAACCATCGATCGCATACGCGCATAATGGTGCTGGCAGACGAGTCCGCCGTTCACGAACGCGTTCAAGCGCTCGAAGCCGGCGCGGACGATTTCGTCTCCCGCCATTTGCATATGGATGAACTGGTAGCCAGGGTTAAGGTTCTCATGCGGCGTGGCGACACATCGCAAACGACGAAAGTGCGTACCGGGCGGCTTGAGCTAAACAACAGCGACGGTCAAATTTATTCATCCGGGACGCGCGTCGAGTTGCACGATGCGGAACGCCGTTTGCTTGCGATGATGATGATGCGGTCCGGCCGCGTTGTGAGCAAGGAAATGATCGAAGGATCGCTCGGGCGCGATGTGTCGGCGCTGTCGTCGAATGCCATCGAGCAGCGCATTTCGCGGCTACGCCGAATTCTCGAGCACGCGAGTGCAAATATTCAAATCAAAACGGTACGCGGCTCGGGATACGTGTTGGAACCCGCCGCGTCGAACAACAATGCGGCCACCATCGCGACGCCCAACGCGCAAGACGCACCGCAGCGTGCTGCAACAGGGGGCACTTAAATTTTCTTACGGCGCGATTGAAATCAGCTTCCTAAGGCGCGCGACAATTTCGGCGCGAGGGGTACCAAAGGCCAGGGTGTCGACCACCCGGCCTTTGGAGTCGATCAAGAACACAGCCGCCGTGTGATCGAGCGTGTAGTCGTCTTTGCTGAGCACGACTTTTTCAAACGTCACATCGAATGATTTGGCCAGACGCTTTATGTCGGCCGCGGTGCCGGAAAGACCGACGACGCGGCTCTTGAAGCCCGAAAAATACTCGTGAAGCACGGCCGGCGTGTCGCGGGCGGGATCGAGCGAAACGAAATTCACTTTGATACGATCGCTGCCCTGCCCCACTTCGGACAGCGCGGCATCGAGCTCCCACACGGTCACCGGGCAGATGACCGGGCAATGCGTGAACCCAAAAAAAACGGCGCGGGGCTGACCCTTCAATTCGCCCCATTGAATCTTGGCGCCGTTGTCATCGACCAATGCGATGTTGTCGGCGGCGAGACCGAGCTTGGCGAATTCCAGCTCGATCGACGGGGCAGATGCAGCCGTCGGCGCGTTCTTGGGCTTGGCATTGTCGGCGCACGCGAACGTTGCGGCACCCGACATCGCGAGGAGGCACATGATGGTGCGCATTGCGGTTTCCGTTTGGATCGATGTTAGGGCTGCGCCTTCACTGCGCCGCCTATTCTAGCGCAAAGTTGGCATAGCGGCACACGCCAATATGCGCAACGGTTCACATGCAGCATTTCGCGATCAAGCCGGGGCCGCGAAGCCTCAGGCTCGACGCCCAGCGTGAAGCTGCGGATCGGTTCTCCATGTGCATAAAATTGAGGCTGGTCAACGTTTTCTGACGATTAGACGCGCGCCGGTGCGACTTGCCGACGCGCGGGATTGGTCAGAGATTACTATTATTTCTTCGACCAACCGTTCGCTATCGCGTCGCCTTCCGCCTTGGCGTCAAGCGTACCGGAGACACCCAACCGTGCGAAGGCGGCGTCGATGACCGGGTCTTTCGGGGCGCCAGCTGTGTGATAGCTCGCAGCGGACCCTTGGGGAGGAACGCGGACGAAGGCTTCAATGCACCATTCGTCCTCGTCGGCGTCCTTACAGGCGACAATTCGCGCCGCCAATTTGCCGTCGTTCAAATGCAATTCACGGCAAACGCGACCGTCTTTGGCAACAAAGCTAACGATGGGCGTGACGTTCAAGCCATCGGCCTGAACCAGCTTGCCGGAGGGCGTGTGTTCGACAACCGACTGTACGGCACTGGCAACCGCAATGCCGTCATCCACCCGCCGCAGCCAAGCGGTCGAACCGGACGTCAAAACGCCTCCGGCGACCAAGCCTATAAAGCCAGCAGCAATTGCCGCACCGGAAGGAAGCCAATTGCGTCCGATCCAGTTCGCCCGTTTGGGAACCAGGTGCGTCACGGATGCGGCGGACTCCGGGCGCAGCAATTTGGCGAAGCGATCAGGCATTTCGAGATCCGGCGCGAAAGCCGCCCGCAGGTCTTCATCAATTTCCTGCATGCTCTGCAACCGGCGACGCAGCGCTGCGTCGCGATCCAACGCCACACGCACGCTCTCGGCTTGCTCCTGGTCGAGCTCACCGTCGCTATAGGCCATCAGCGTTTCGTCTGAAATGCGCGTCATCTTGTTGTACCGGTCGCCGAATTGAGTTGAGCAGCGCTAGCTTCGATCATTTCGCGAAGAGACTCTCGCGCGCGGGAAAGCCTGCTCATCAGTGTTCCGATGGGAATTTCCAATTGATCCGCGGCTTCCTGATAAGAACGCCCGTCGATAACCACCAAGGCCAACGCTAGACGCTGGTCGTCGGGCAAATTTGAGAAACGCTCGCGCGTTTTTGCCAGCATGAGCATGGTTTCAGTGACGCGGCGGCCGTCCACGCTGGTCGCGTTGCCAGAGACGCTGAATTCTTGGTTTTTCTTTTCTTCGCCTTTGCGTCTGCGCACTTCGTCTCTCCAGATATTCTGCATAATCTTAAATAGCCAACTGTCCAGGCGAGTACCAGCTTGCCATTGCTCGGACTTGGTTAAGGCCCGCTCGATCGCCCCTTGAACGATATCGTCGCCTTCTTCGACGGAACCCGACAAGGCCGCGCCGAAGCGGCGCAACCGCGGCAGCAGCTGCGCAACCCCGCGGCGAATTTCGTCCAGATGACTATTCATGCGCCCGCACGTGTAACAACGATGAGTGTCCCGACTTTATTCCAAGCCGAACGGCAAATAACTTGCAAGACTCGGTCGGAGCCTCCGCGTAGAATAGCTCCCAGATACGGTGTTCATGATGATTCATTTTACTAAGCCTTGGGGCAAAGTTTTGGCACACGCGACCTCGCACACGGCGGCACTGGCATGTATTTGCCTGGCCTTCGGCGCCTATTCGCCTGTCGCGTTCGCGCATGGCGGAAAAGGCAGCTCTTCCGGTGGAGGCTCAGATCCGGTCGAAACCAGCGATCCGAGCGACAGCTCGCATGGCGGTTCCGGCGATGACGGTTCGTCGGGCGGGTCCCACTCCGGCAGTGACGATGGTGCAGACGATTCCGACCATTCCGGCTCAGACGGCTCTTCTGGTGGGTCGGGCTCCGACGATGGCTCCGGCGATGACGATGATTCCGGCTCGTCCGATGACAATTCCGGCAGTAATTCAGGATCTTCCGACTCTGGGCACGACTCAGATTCGGGCGACGATTCCGGATCAGGAAGCAATTCCGGCAGTGGCGGTTCCGGCCCATCGTCGGAATCGGGGTCCGACTCTCACAATTCGGGACCAGGCAGCCTCTCCTCCGGAACGTCATCCCGATCAGGGCCAGGTCTCAGCGGCGAGCGCCTTGGAAACGAAGCCGAGTTTTCCGTGATTCGCAATGAACGCGGCGAGCGCGTTCGCGGCGGTGAGGTGGTCCTGGTCTCGTCGCTAAAGGACGTGGCATCGCGGGTGGAAAAACAAGGTCTCCATGTCATCGAAGACGCGGCACTCAGTACCGTTGGGATGCGCATTCTCCGCGTTTCGGTGCCGGAAGGAAGTTCAGAAGAGCTTGTGATCGAAACCTTGCGCGGCACCGACCCCAAAGGCGTGGCGACGTTCAATCACCTTTACGGTCCGACACGCGGACCGGCATCTGAAGCAATCAAGGCCGTCAGCCACCCATCTGGAGCGGCGCGAACAGGCGCAAAAATCGGATTGATCGATGCGGGTGTCGATGCTCACCATCCTATGCTGCAGGACATCGAGATCGTTTCGCACCGCTTCGTCTCCATATCAGCACAACCCGATCAGCATGGAACGGCGGTCGCCTCGCGGATTGCCGCCGCCGCGCCCGGCGCGAGCATCGTTTCCGCCAGCGTCTTTACGCTTATGCCGGACGGCCAGGAAATTGCGACTGCGGATTCGATCGCGCGCGGCCTCGACTGGATGGCGAAAATGAAAGTGCCGGTGATCAATCTGAGCCTTGCCGGACCGCCCAACCCCATTCTCGAAGCCGTTTCGGCCCGAATGAACGCAATGGGACATGTCTTGGTAGCAGCGGTCGGAAATGAAGGCCCGCATGCCCCCCCGCAATACCCGGCCGCTTACGACAACGTTGTCGGCGTCACGGCCGTGGACTCGCAAGACCACGTCTATCTTTACGCAAACCAAGGCGATTACGTCGACTTCGCAGCCTCCGGCGTCGATGCGCCCGTGGCGATGTTAGACGGCGCCACCGAGACGGTCTCGGGGACATCGTACGCGGCGCCGATCATTTCGGCGGCACTGGCGCGCTTGATCGACAGGCCCGATCCGCGCCAGGTCAAAGCTGCAATCCACACACTGGAAGTCGAGGCCCGCGATTTGGGAAAGCCAGGACGCGATACGACATTTGGCTTTGGGCTCATTGGTCCCCCAAAATAGCAATATTCTGCTGGCCCTCATGCTGCGGCTGGCGTTGCTCGAAAATGGCGCCTGGTTAGGGCTGCACAAAGCGCTTCACCGACACTGAAACACGCCTGCGCTAAGGCGATCACGCATCGTGGTTGTTCTAGCGCCCAATGGTGGTAGCTCGATTGTCAGTTCACTGACTGTTCTAGAATCAAGCAGA
>JAIOQG010000305.1 GCA_021413465.1 Alphaproteobacteria bacterium
ATCGAGCCGCTCGCCTATCCCGAGAAGCATGCGGGCAATGCGAACGATGCGTTCGATGTCATCGTGCCATCGCTGCCCGGCTATGGGTTTTCCGGCAAGCCTGCCAAGCCGATGAGCCCGCGCACGGTCGCCGGTTACTTCGACGAGTTGATGGTGGGTACGCTCGGTTATACGAATTATTTGGCGCAAGGCGGCGATTGGGGATCGGCGGTGTCGGGTTGGCTCGGCTACGAAGGGCGCGGCTGCCGGGCGGTACATCTCAACATGATGGGGTGGACGTCGCCCGGGGTGACGTTTGACACGCCGGAAGAGAAGTCGGCGCAGCAACACTTCGAAATGATGTTCAATATGGAAGGCGCTTATTTCCGCCAGCAATCGACAAAACCGCTGACGCTGTCTTACGGGATGATGGATTCGCCGGTCGGTGCTGCGGCGTGGATCATCGAAAAATTCAAGACTTGGTCGGATCTGGACGACGGCAAACTTGAGTCCGTTTACACCAAGGATCAATTGCTGACGAATGTGATGATCTATCTCGTCACACGTACGTTCGGCACGGCGACGTGGATGTATCGCGGGCTGTTTGAGGATCCGGGCAAGCCGATCCCGCCGAAGTCGCGTATCGAGAAACCGGTCGCCGTGGCGCGTTTTCCGGTCGATCTCATTCCGTTTCCGCCACGCTCGCAGGTCGAGAAAAGTTTGAACGTCGTGCGATGGACCGAGTTCAAGCGCGGCGGGCATTTCGCGGCGATGGAACGGCCGCAGGACTTCATCGAAGACGTGCGCGCGTTCGGGCGGGAGTTGGATGGCGCGTGACAATTCCGGAGCCCTTCAAAGTTGCCGTTTCGCAATATGAGATCGACGACCTCAAAGCGCGGCTCGGCCGCGTGCGGTGGCCGAACGAGCCCTCCGGCAACGCGTCTTGGGACTGGGGCACCAATCTTTCCTATATGAAGCGGCTGATCGCCTATTGTCGCGATCAATTCGATTGGGGGCGCGCGGAGGCCGAGCTGAACCGCTTTCCGCAGTTCAGGGCCGAGATCGCCTCAGGCGGCGAAACGCATAGAGTGCATTTCATTCACGAGAAGGGTTCGGGGACGAAGCCCCTGCCCCTCATCCTGACGCATGGGTGGCCGTCGACCTATCGCGAGTTTTTGGATGTGGTCGAGCCGCTGGCGCATCCCGAGCGCTTCGGCGGCAATGCGGAGGACGGGTTCGATGTGATCGTGCCGTCGCTGATTGGCTATGGATTTTCATCGAAGCCGGCGACGCCGATCGGGCCTGCGGCGATTGCCGAGATTTGGCATCGCTTGATGCACGATGTGCTGGGTTACAAGCTCTATGGGGCGCAGGCTGGCGATTGGGGAAGTTTCGTCACGTCACGGCTGGCGTTGCAGCATCCGGAAAGCGTTATCGCAATCCATCTGACGATGCTGCCGCTGCGGCCGCATTTGAAGCATCCGTCGCAGCCGCCGGTGACAGCCGAGGAAAGCGCCTGGATCGAAAAGATGAAGGCGTGGTGGCGCCAAGAAGAAGGCTATCGCTCGATCCAGTCGACGAAGCCGATG
>JAIOQG010000018.1 GCA_021413465.1 Alphaproteobacteria bacterium
GTGACACCGGGTTCGTCACCGCCCTTGCGGTGCGTATAGGTCGGCAGCGCCAATTCGTCGGCGACGAACGGGTCTTCGATCAAGATCGTCGCCGGAAAGAAGCGCGATCCGGCGTAGCCGTGGGCGGACGCGCCGACGGAAGTCAACGCAAGCGATGCGGCGAATGCGATGACGCTGATGCAATGACGCATGATGAGGGCCTTTGTGTCAGAGACTTGAGCGGAATTTGGTTTCCAAATTGTGAATGCGGCGCCTTCAATGCTCGTGCGCATTCACGGCCGCGCCCATGTTTTCGACATAGAGTTCGACGTCCATGCGGAGGCCGCCCTGGAAGATCAGGGTGAGCGGGACAAGCTCTTCTTCGGTCAAAGGGCGGTTGAGGCCGATCAGCATCATGTGCATGCCGCCGGGTTTAAGTTGAACTTGCCCGTTGGCGGGAACGACTAGTCCTTCGGGCAACGGGCGCATGCGCATGACGCCGCCGTCCATCGACATCGAATGAAACTCGACGCGGGCGGCCGCGGGCGAACTCGCGCCCAAGAGGCGGATTGGCGCCGGGCTTAAGTTCACGACTTTCATGTAACCCGCCCCGACCGTTGCGCCCGGTGTCGTCGATGGGCTCCACGGATGGACGACCTTGAGCGGGCCCGAGGCGTATTCGTGAGCGAGCGCCGTGACGGTCGTCAGCAACAGTATGGCCGACACAGCGACGATTGAGCGAGCAAATGAACCAGCGATACGATTCAACATGGAGAAACCCTTCTGTGGTGCGGGGCGCTATACCGTTTTGGCACGCCCTTTGAGTTGCAATCCGTCGCGGCGCAGGATCGTGCGCAACGCCTCAATCGTCGCCGCGCCGCAATTCGGAAGCGCGCGCAATTCGTGTTCGGACCATTCGACAATATCGTTGAGCCGCTCTATGCCGCCCGCACGCAGTGCATTAACGGCGCGTTTGGGCAACCCAAGGTCGGCGACAGGCCATTCGAGTGTGGAAAATGCTTTCGCAAGCTCTGCATTCTCAGACATTCCTGGATCCCTTATGTTCGACGCGTTTGCGCCGCCTTGGCGACCATTCCGCCAAACGGGGCCAGCATGTCTTTCATCAGCTTGGCGATTTGAGGTTCGGTCGTTTCGAGCGTGCCGCCTGGGACCGGCGGTTTCGGCGCATATTCGGCTTGCAGGCGCAGCGCCTGCGCGTAACGCCTGCCGCGCAGCTTGGCGACGATCGCCAAGCCCAGGTCGAGACCCGCCGACACGCCCGCCGCCGTGATGACGTTGCCGTCCGTCACCACGCGTTGGTTGACGGGCTTTGCGCCAAACAAGGGGAGACTGTCACGCGCCGCCCAATGCGAGGTTGCTCGTTTGCCATTAAGCAGTCCCGCTTGCCCGAGGATCAGCGCGCCCGTGCAAACACTAGTGATGAACTGGGCGCGCGAAGCGCGATCGGCGACGAACGCAACTGTTTCGTCGTCCATCATGGCGTTGACCGTTCCTTGCGTGCCGCCGGGCGCGAAAATTGCGGTGACGTCTTTCGGACACTCGGCAAAAGACGTAGTCGGTGCAATGGCAAGACCAAGATCGCTGGCGATCGGCGCGCGGTCGGGCGACTTCGCCACCAGGTGGACGGTCGCACCCATCATGCTGGCGAAGAAATAATGCGGGCCCACGAGATCGAGTGCGGTGAAGCCCGGATAGATCAGCATCGCCACGTGTTCGTCGCCATGCATCTTCATTTCCGGGAGATCGTCCATCGCGTCGTGCGCCGACTGCACGCGCGGGTCGTCACTGGCGGCCATAGCACGGTGCAGCGCCAACAGCGGCGCGAGCACGGTTAGCGCCGACATACCGCCAAGAATTGTGCGTCTGGTGTTGGGCAAAGTGTTTCCTTTCCTGAAACGTGATCGATTGCGGGCGAAGGCCCCTCATTGCAGTTTCACGGCGAGCGTTGCGTACAGGGCGATCGGATCGCCCGGCGCAACGCGTCCGCCGTAGTAATTGAAGGGAACGAAGTACTTCTCGTCGGTCAGATTCTTGACGGACACGGAGGCCGAATATTTCTCGGTGTCGTAGCCGATCCTGGCGTCGAACGTGACGTAGCCGTCGGTTTTGTAGACGTTCGCGGAATCCAAGAACGCGTCGGACGCGGCGTAGAGACCGGCACCGATGCTCCAACCGCTGAGCGCCTCGTCGAATTTGTAGCTGACCCACAGGCGTCCCGAATCCGGCGGCACGATGTTCAGCTGGTTGCCGGCGAGCCCGGCGCCCGAGACATCGTTCGTCAGTTCGGCATCGATATGCGCGTAGTTCGCCAGCACGAACCAGTTCGCAGCCGGTTGCCACGTCAGATCGGCGTCGTAGCCGCGCGAGCGCTGTTCGCCGACCGCTTCGCTGGCAAGCCCGGTGAAAACAGGCACACCGGTCCGGTTGATTTCGAACACCGCAACCGAGCCCGACAAGCCAAAGCCGAAGTCGAACTTGATGCCGGCTTCGGTTTGGTCCGAGCGCTCGGGCTTGGGTGCGCCCAGGTAGAACACGAAGGGATTGCCCTTCAAGCCTTCGCTGTAGTCGGCGAAAAGCGAGATCTCAGGCGTCAGATCGACGACGGCGCCGATGCGCGGCAACACTTTCGTGGTGTCGGTCTTGCTCGACAGAGCGAATGCCGGCGACACGCTGTCGATTTCAAGGTTGGTCAGGCGCAGCCCGCCGAGAAAATGAACGCGCTCCCACACGGTCGATTGGATTTGGACGAAAGCGCCTTTGGTCGTGTAGGTGTTGTCGCCGTCGACGATCGTGTTCGCCAAAATGTAGGCGGGTTTGACGTAGGCCGGGTAGACCGGGTTCGTCAGGTCGACCAGTCCCAACAGGAACAGGTCGTTGAAGTCGCCGAGCATCACGCCATTGTCGCTGATTTTGGTGTAGTCGGCGCCGATCAAAAGCGTGTTGCGCGTGTCGCCGACTTCGAACTTCGCTGCAACGTTGCCATTAACCGAGACCTCGTCCTGCGTTTGAAAAAGATCGAGATTGAGCACGTTCCAGCTCGAAGGTCCGAAGGCCGGCACATTGCCGGCGAAATCAAATCCCGCCGTGTAGTTTTGCGCGACTTCTTCGAATTTCGTCTGGCCGAACCGCGCCTGCACGCTTGCCGACCATGCATCGTCGAACTGGTGGTCCAGTTTCGCCGTCAGGCTGTGGATCCACGATTCCGATTTCGGAATGTCGGACGGACCGACGAACAAGTCGCGATCGAGGCGGAGGGGGCCAAGGATCGTTCCCGTTGCCGGCAGGCCTTGATATTCCTGCTGCCGCCAGTCGGAAATGCGGCCCTGGACGATCAAGGTCGTTCCCGCATTGTCGGTGAACGCCAATGTCGGATTGAGGGAATAGCGATCCGTGTCGATGACGTCGATGAACGAGCCCGCGGACGTGTAGTCGCCGGTCAAACGGAACAAAACAGTGCCGTCGCTCGTCAGCGGCAGGTTCACGTCCACATAGGGTTGGACGTATTCGAAGCTGCCGATCCGGGCGCCGATCTCGGCGGCCATCGTTGCCGTCGGAAGCTTCGAGACGACGTTGACCACGCCGCCCAACGGCGCGCCGGAGCCGCCGCCGTACAGGATCGCGTTCGGTCCCTTGAGAATTTCGATACGCTCTGCGTTGACGAGCGAGTCCCGATCGCCGGCGTTGTAAAAACTCGCGATGCCGTCGAGCCACTGCTCCGCCGCAAAGCCTCGAATGTTGGTCGAATCGTAGGCCGGGGTTTGCAGCGGGCTCGTCGGCTGAACGCCGCTGACGTTGCGCAGAGTTTCGGCGACCGTCAGATTGTTCTGGTCCTTGATCAACGAACCCGGAATGACCTGGACGGACTGCGGAATCTCCTTCAGCGGCGTGTCGGTCTTGGTCGCGCTCTTTGCGGACTTCTTGCCTGTGACGATCACCTTTTCGACTTTGGTTTGATCCGTGCTCGCAGCCGACTGCGCGAACGCAGTGCCGGTGACGAGAGCCAGACTTAGACCGACCACAGATGCGCTTGCACAGACGCGCGAACGCAAAGGCAGAGCGGCGCTTGACGGCGCCCAGTGAACAAAACTCATTTCATTCCCCCAATTGATACGAAAAGCAAAATCGACCGCGTGAATTCCGCGGCACAGACGAACACAACCCCCAAGCCCGCGACGATGATCGACTTCTCCGCACCCTCGACAACGAAGGCGACGGCACTGACCGCAACGACGAGAACGATGGTCCCCATCATGATTGTCGCCGCCGCCAAGCCGCGATCCGCTCGCTCGATAAGTCCAAGCAAAACGCCGACGGCCGCCATGCAGCAGGTGCCGAGCACAAGCCCGGCATCGAACGCGCGCACCGTGAGCAAGATGAGCGCCGCGATTGCGCCCTCAAGGAAAATTCCCGCGATGGCGGTCGCCTCAAGAACCGAACGAGTTCTTTCCATGCGTCCTACGAACGGGCGCTTGAGCCGGAACGCACGCTCCTGCTTCAAGGAGCGGGCGCCGGTCTTGGCGTCCAGATGTGCAATGTGAAAAATGCTCCGCGATTTCTCGCGGCGCGGTGAGCAATCTTAGACGACGCTCAAATCGCTCGGGGGCGCGCGGCTTTGCCAGGCGGTTTTGGGTGCAGGGCGCGCCGCGACGATGCGATCAAACGCCACCGCCGACGACGCTTCGGTGAGAGTCGGCACGATCGCAATCGTGGCGGCCGGCGGTGCGAGGCTTGCGACGGCTGCAAACGCACAAGGCGCCTGGTCGCTATCCGATTCTTGCTGCTGTCCGTCGGGAAGCGGTTTGCCGTCGGCGTCCAAAACGATGTGTTTTTCGCCCGTCAGCGTGCAGACGACGATGGGCGCGCCACCTGTGAACGCTTGCGCGCTTGGCATCCAGCCGACGGGCACGAACGCCCGCAGCATCAGCGCGGTGAGCGCAAAAATAGCAGCGTAGCGCCGCCACGCCGTCATTCCGAGCGAATAGGATGATTTGCGTTCCACGACGCGGATGCGATCACGAGACCAGCGGCACGATCAATGCGGCGCTTTCGCGCAGACATGACGAGAGTTCGCGCGAAACTACGAAGGCGCCCGCGCGCCTTCGTAGAACTGGCTTAGGCGTTTGCGATTAGTGCTGAGCGCCGCTGCCGGCGGGTTTTACGGTTAGCGTCACTTCAACCTCGCCGGCTTTTTCGAAGGTGAGCTTCACGGGGACGGCTTCGCCAGCGACGAACGGGGCCGTGATTCCCATGAACATCAAATGCATGCCGCCTTCCTTAAAGGCCACGCTGCCGCCGGCCGGAACGGCGACGCCGTCCTTGAGGGGACGCATTTTCATGGTCTTACCACTCATCGACATTTCATGGAGTTCGACGCGCGCCGCACGCGGGCTTGAGGCGGAGAGCAATTTGTCGTCCGCCGCGCCACCATTGGCGGCGGTGAAATAGCCGGCGGCGACTTTGGCGCCCTTGGGCGTGACGGCGGCCCAGCCTTCGGCAACGGCCAACGTGGGTTGGGGGGCCGCGGGCGCCGGCGGCGGTGCGGCCGCGGGGGGTGGCGTCATCGCCGCCTTATCGCCGGAGTCCGATAGGCCCAAATAGGAGCAGCCCGTCAGGGCGGTCAGTGCGAACAAGGCTGGGGCAAGCAACGTCAAATTGCGTTTCATCGTCATCTCCGGGTGCTTCGATTCGGGCGGAGTATGCGGAATTTGGTCGCCGCCACCACTGCGCGATGCGCGCAAAGGACGAGGCGCAGGGTTGGTGCCCGCGCTTCGTCCACAGCTTTGTTGCTATTCGGCGGCTTCGGCCGCCCGTTGCGCGAGTTGGTCGTGGGCTTTGAGCGTCAAGACGGTCGCGTCCACAAGGCCGTAGGCGAAGGTTTCGTCGAGGGCGCCGTGACCGTTGAGCAAACGGTACAAAATCGGACCATAGATGAAATCGGCCGCGAGTTCGGCGTCGGCGTCGAACGGCACTTCGCCGCGCAATTGCGCGCGACCGATGATGGCGCGCACGGTTTCGCGATGCGCGGCCATGAGCGACGTGCGGAAGCTTTCGGCGAAACGCGGATCGGCTTGCGCCTCGGCGATGAGGGCTTTGAACACGGGCCCGCGCTTTGCCGCGAGGGCGCGGACGGTCGGCCGGACGAGTTCGAGCAAATCGCCTTTCAGCGAGCCCATGTCCGGCGTGAGGCCGTCTTGCGACTGCATGTCGGCGGTCAGCGCTTCGAGAACGATGAAAGCCGCCGACGGCCACCAACGATAAATCGTTTGCTTCGACACGCCCGCCTTTGCGGCGATCGCCTCGATGTTCAACGCGGCATAGCCGTCGTTTTGCAAGATGTGCATCGCCGATTGGATGATGGCGCGGCGTGATTCTGCACTACGCGGACGGCCCGCGCGTGGTTTTTGTACGGAATTCGATTCCGCGAAATCTGCGTTTGTCATGAGCCCCTCAATGGAAAGCGCCCCAGTGCGCCGCGCCTTTTCCCAGCCGCGAATCACTCGTCGTCCCTGAGGGTGTTCGCGCAGCGCTTGAGGGTCAAGCGCCGTGCTGCGCAATTATTGTGAAGCAGATAGACGTTCGAGGAAATACGACGGATCGACTGGAATGCGCGTGACCACTTCACCACGTTTTCCCAGCACGCCGATGAGGCGACCATCTACTGCAACTTGAAGTCCGCCGGCATTACCCGTCTGCATAATCAATCCCGGGCGGTCGGGCACGTAAAACGATTCGCCGGTATTGAGCACGCGATCGAGAATGATGGCTTTGGGGCCAACCACACGCGGATCTCTCATTCGCACGTACGTCGGCTCGATCGCCGTCAAGGTGATTCGCGAGCCGGCATGCACCGGCGCGGGCGTCGCTTCGGCCAGAACAATTGTCGCGGAGGAAGGCGTAAGCGCGGTCGAACTCAAACTGCCGGCTTGTGCATCGAGCGGCGCCAACGGCATCGGCGCGATCGCCGCCGGCAGTGAAGGGCCAGGCAAATTTGTGTACCCGACGATGAACGTGGTCGGCGTTGCGGCAGGCTCAACCGAGGCCGGCGCTTCAATTGCGGCCGTGGTCGCTGCGGGTTTTTCGGGCGCGGTCGCGGTTGGCGCGGCGGCGACAGGTGCGGCTGCCGTTTCGACCACGACAATGGGTGCTTCCTCGGCGCTTGCCGCCGTCGGTGTCTTGCGGTCGGGCATCGTGACATACGAAATGCCGTAGATGACCATCGCAATGACGAGGGCCAGTATTAGAATCGAGGCATTCGGCAAGCGCTTTTCTTCCGGCGCTTCCGGGAATACGAGTTCAACCGGTTTGCCGACGGTTTGGTCGGCGCTTTCGTCCTTGAAGCGACGCACGAGCGCATCGGAATCGAGACCAACGTGGCGCGCATAAGAGCGGATGAAGCCGAGTGTGTAGGCGTTTCCGGGCAGGCGAGCGAAGTCGTCTTGTTCGATGGCGTCGACTTGTTCGCGGCGCATTTTCAAGGCGCTGGCGACGGCTGCGATTTCTTGACCGCGCTCAAGACGCGCGGCGCGCAACACGGCGCCGATCGAGGCCACGCGGTCATCGGAATTCAGCACGACTTCGCGCAAGTGCAAGCGACGCTTGTCGTTGCGTTCGTCAACCGAGGGCAATGGCGAAACGTTGTTCATCGCGTGACTTCTTACTTCCCAACAGGGGTCCCCACGGCGGACAGCATACGCATTTGACGAGAAGTTTCGCCGATCCGCAGCCGCGCCGACAAGTACTCTGTATAACTCAGGGGCGGTTAAATAATGCAAAACATCGGGTTGCAAGCGAACGCTCGCCTATGCACGCAAGTGCCTAAACAATGATGTGCTCGTCGATTGCAAATTGTTTCAGATGCTCCCGAAGCGAGTGGTCGGAGCGGTCGTAGAGGCCGGCCATGAACGATGCAAGGCGCCCAACATCGAGCGTGAGTGCCATTTGTTTGACCGGACCGACGGACGCCGGCGCCATGGAAAGCGAGCGGAAACCCATGCCGATCAATGCCATGGCTTCGAGCGGGCGGCCGGCCATTTCGCCGCATAAGGTGACGGGCACGCCGCGGGCGCGCGCCGCCTCGACAATTCCTTTCAGAAAATTAAGCATAGGGGGGCTGAGAAGGTCGTAGCGGCCGCCAAGACGCGGGTTGCCACGGTCGCTTGCAAAGAAAAACTGCATCAAATCGTTCGAGCCGATCGAAATGAAATCGGCGGTGCCCAGCAGCGCGGGGAGCTGGAAGGCCAGCGCCGGCACTTCAAGCATGGTTCCAACGCGGACTTTGCGGGGCGGCACGACGCCGGTGCGCGCGAGGCGCTCGAGTTCGCGATCGACGAGCGTGCGCGCCAACTTAAATTCCGCCACCTCGGCCACCATAGGGAACATCATGTCGAGATCACGGCCCTTGGCCGCAGCGAGCAGCGCGCGAATTTGGTAGCGCAGCAAAGCGGGACGATCGAGCGTCATGCGGATGGCGCGCCAGCCCATGGCCGGGTTTTCTTCAACGAGCGGACGCGCATAAGGCAAGACTTTGTCGCCGCCGAGATCGAGGGTGCGGAAAACCACGGGTTTGCCCGCCGCGCCGTCGAGCACCGCGCGATAAAGATCTACGAGATCGACCAAGCGCGGCATCTGGCTTGAGATCATGAATTGCAGTTCGGTGCGAAACAGGCCGATGCCTTCTGCGCCCGTTTCTTCGAGATGGGGCAGATCGGCAATAAGGCCTGCGTTCATCAGCAATCTGACGTGCTCGCCGTCTTTGGTGTTCGCCGGTTGCAGCCGCATGGCGGCGAACGTCGCTTGACGCTGCGCGCGCAGAGCCAGTTTGTGGCGGTAGGCTTCGCGCACATCATGGGCGGGTCTGAGATGGATCTCGGCGGTGTCGCCATCGGCGATCACCCAATCGCCAGGTTCGATCTGATCGAGCACCTTCTCGATGCGACCGATCAGCGGGATGTCGAGCGCTCGCGCGACGATGGCGACGTGGCTGGTGGGGGAGCCTTCCTCGAGGATGAGACCGCGAAGTTTCGTGCGGTCGTAGTCGAGCAATTCGGCCGGCCCCATCGAGCGGGCAAATAAAATCGTGTCGGCGGGCAATGTTTCATGCGCCGACGTGTCTGCCTTGCCCGTGAGGTGGCGGAGCAAACGGTTTGCGAGATCGTCGAGGTCGTGCAAGCGATCGCGCAGCAACGGATCGGTTTGGCGCGCCATGCGGGCGCGCGTATCGTTTTGCACGCGCTCGACCGCGGCTTCGGCGGTGAGGCCGGTCGTCACCGATTCGCGCAGTTTGTTCAACCAGCCGCGGTCGTGGGCGAACATGCGATAGGCTTCGAGCACATCGCGCGTTTCGCCGGTGATGACGTTGTCTTCGGCGGCCAACATCGCGTCGATCGCTTCGCGCAGTTCTTCGATTGCGCGATCGAGGCGCAGCCGCTCGACGCCAATGTCGTCGGCAATGAGCTTTTCTACTTTGACGCGCGGTTCGTGCAGCACGGCGCGGCCCATCGCAATGCCTTCGCAGAAGGAAACGCCCTGCCCGCGCCACGGCCGGTCGCGCTTGGGGCCGGCGTCGATTTCGCCGAGGTCGACGAGCGCGCCGGAGACCACCATCTCAGCCAACACCATGGCGACGGTTTGCAACGCCTCGACTTCTTCGTCGCCGTAATGGCGGTGCGTGCGGTTTTGCACCGCCAGCACGCCGAGCGTGCTGCCGCCGCGCAGGATCGGCACGCCGAGCATCGACTGATAGGGGTCTTCGCCGGTTTCGGGTTTGTAGGAAAAGCTCGGATGGGCCGGCGCGTCGGAGAGATTGAGCGGACGGGCATGCTGCGCGACGTCGCCGATGATGCCTTCGCCAAGCTTCATCCGCGTTTTGTGCACGGCCGATTTGTTCAAGCCCTCGGTGGCGAAGAGTTCGAGCACGCCGCCCGGTTTGGCCAAATAGATCGAGCAGACCTCGGCGACCATGTTCGAGGCGATGTGACCGACGAGCTTATCCAGGCGTGCCTGGGCCGATATGCGCTCGACCATGATCTCGCGCATCCGCTTCAGGAGCAGACGTGGGCCGGCTTGTATCGGTGACATCTCGGATTCTAGTTCCGGCGGATTCGCATTCTATCGGCGAGGCATAGGCCCGATTACTTGTCTAAACCATAGGCCGTGTGAAGCGCGCGCACCGCAACATCGGTGAATTCGGCGGCAATCAGCACACTGATCTTGATTTCGGACGTCGAAATAACGTGAATATTTATCCCTTTTTCGGCCAGGGCTTTGAACATCGACTGGGCGACGCCCGCGTGGGCGCGCATGCCAACCCCAATGACGGAGACCTTTGAGACGTTTTTGTCCGTCAACAGTTTTTGGTAGCCGATTGAGGCAATATTACGCTCGATGATGTGAATTGCGCGCTCAAACTCGGCGCGGCCCACCGTAAACGTCATGTCCGTGAACTTGCCGTCTTCGGACGTGTTCTGGACGATCATGTCGACGTTGACGCCGCCATCGGCGAGCGGTCCGAAGATCGCGGCGGCGATGCCGGGTTTGTCGGGAACCTTTACGAGCGTGATTTTGGCCTCGTCCCGGCTATAGGCGATGCCGCTGACCAGTTGCTTTTCCACGATTTCGTCCTCATCGCATACGAGCGTGCCGGGCAGATCCTCGAAGCTTGAAAGAACCTGCACGCGCACACCGTGAATCATCGCCAGTTCGACCGAGCGCGTTTGCAGCACCTTGGCGCCTAGCGAAGCCATTTCCAGCATTTCTTCATATGAAATCTTGTCGAGCTTGCGGGCCTTGGCCGTGACGCGCGGGTCGGTGGTGTAGACGCCGTCGACGTCGGTGTAGATATCGCACCGTTCCGCTTTGATCGCCGCCGCAATGGCGACCGCACTGGTATCGGAGCCGCCGCGGCCCAGCGTCGTGATGCGATTATCGGGGCCGATGCCTTGAAAGCCGGCGACAACCGCGACATGGCCTTCATTAAGCCTTTCATCGAGAAGTTTGGTGTCGATGCCCATGATCGCGGCGGAGCCGTGCATGGCGCTGGTGGAGATTGGAATCTGCCAGCCCAGCCAGGACCGCGCCGGTACGCCGATGTGCTGTAGCGCGATGGCGAGAAGCCCTGCGGTGATTTGCTCGCCCGCGGATACAACCGCATCGTATTCGCGTGCATCGTGCAAGGGCGACAATTCGCGCGCCCAGGCGACGAGCTTGTTGGTTTCGCCGGCCATGGCCGAGACGACAACCGCCACTTGGTAGCCGCGATCGACTTCGCGCTTAACCTTGAGGGCGACATTCCGGATGCGTTCGAGGTCCGCTACAGACGTTCCGCCGAACTTCATGACAAGTCTGGGCATGGCGGCGCGACGATTACGTCCGTTTCTAGGGGTTGATTGACCAGCGGAGCGGTATAGTTAGACGGCAAGAGTTTGTCACGCAACGCAAGTAAGGGCTTCGTCCCCGTGTCAGCCGTCACACGCGAACCATCCACAGCCGGTCCGTCCACGATCGACGAAGCCGAGGTCGCCCGATTCTCGGCCCTGGCGGCGGAATGGTGGAATCCGCACGGTAAGTTCGGGGTATTGCACAAGTTCAACCCGGTTAGGTTGGCCTTCATCCGCGACGAGGCCTGCGCGCATTTCGGCCGCGACCCCAAGGGCAATAGGCCTTTCGCGGGCTTGCGCCTGCTCGATATCGGATGCGGGGGCGGGCTGCTCAGCGAGCCGATGACGCGGTTGGGCTTTGAAGTTTTAGGGGCGGATGCCTCGGAAAAGAACATCAAGACGGCGCAGGTGCATGCCGGCGAACAGTCGCTTGCGATCGATTACCGGGCGACGACGGCCGAGGCGCTGGCAGCGGCCGGCGAAAAATTCGATGCCATCTTGAACATGGAGGTGATCGAGCACGTCGCCGACTTGAACTTGTTCGTGGAAAGTTGCGCGTCGATGTTGAAGCCCTCGGGCATCATGTTCGTCGCCACGATCAATCGCACCGCGAAGGCGTTCGCGCTTGCGATCGTCGGCGCGGAATACGTGCTCGGCTGGTTGCCGCGCGGCACGCATGATTGGGCGAAGTTCGTGAAGCCGCTCGAGCTCGATACGGCACTGACGCGGGCGCGCCTGACGGTTGGGCGCGAGACGGGCGTGATGTTCAACGTGATGTTCAACCCACTCACGGGCAAGTGGTTGCTGACGAGCGACATGGATGTGAATTATATGGTGGTGGCGGTGAAATAGCTGGAGTGCGCTGATGCGAGCGAGTCCTGCACGGTGGTTCGTGTCTGCAATGGTCATCGCCGGATTGTCCTCCGGCGGATGCGGGTTGCTTCGTCCATCGGTCACCCTCACGCCCATAGGAATCTCGCGCGTTTCAGTCGACGAGATGCCTGCTCAGATCAGGGGGCTTCCGCACAACGGCGCCGCTTTGCGAATCGACTTCTATTCAACTCCCGAGTTGCTGTCCGAAGACATCATGTATGTGACCGACAATGTGCGATTGTGCGATGCGAGCGATCCCGACGAATTGCTGCGCGGTATGCCGTCGCCGTTTTTTGGCGAGAAGGAAATCTTCTCGCCACGTCACCGCGAGGAAGCGCGGGCATTGGTGCCGCAGAGGCGAGACACGAGCACGCACTTCACTTATTCCACTTATGTTTATATTTCACATACCGAGGAGCCGGGGTCACCGGGAAGCCGGTATCATCCAGGATATGACTTGGCGAAGCATCCTCGACCGTTGTGCGTGGCGGTTGAACTGTACAACGGCCCCCACGAGGTTTCGCGAACAACTAACACGATGGCGTTTTCGGCCGAACAAATCGCTGCGGCGCTGCGTTCGAAGCGCTGAAAGAACCAGAACTCGAAGGTCAACAACATCAGCGGCTGCAATTCAAGAGCGCCCCAGCGATTGATTGGCGCATCGGTTCGTAATCCGTCAGTTGAGTGGCACGCGAAGCGTCGAGCCATTGCATCGGCTGCAAGCGTGTCAGGTCGATGTTGTGGCCGGCACGCTTTGCCAGCTGCTTCAGATATTGCAGTTGGGTGCGCCCGTTACACTCGCGGAAGGGGTGCAGGTAATTGAGATCGCCGATGATCTGGGCGGCTTCCTGCGCGAACGTTTCGGCGTCCAACCCGAAGAGAAATCTGCGCTGCAAGAGCCGACGGTGAATGTCGGCCATACCGGTTTCGATATAGGCGACGAGGTGAAACTGATCACCGCCTTTCGCGAGTTCGACGGTACGCGTTTTGCCTGCCCATGCGTAGATGTCTTGAAACAGGTGTTTGTGAATAGCCTTGAGGTGATCGAGATCGAATTCACCGCCAGGCGCTCCTTGCGTGATACGCTGCGCGACGTGCACGCGCTCTGCGGCGTCGAGCTTTGCGGCGTCTTTGATTCCAAATTTGTTCTTTAGGACTCTGGGAGCATCAAGATAGACATACGGGTCGCCGGCGCTCACTCCGCTGCAAGATCCGATGCTTGCTTGCGAGCGCGAGTACCGAGAAATTCCAGCACGCGATCATCGCTCCAACCCTCGCGACGAAACATTTCGAACATTGCGATCTCTTCCGGTGTCAACGGATTGTTTTCGATCTCTTGCAACGCACAAGCTTCGCGAAAGCGAGTTTCGCGTTCTGTGTCGTTGACTTTTGCCTTGTCCGCCATTTCTCAACCTTATCACGAATCCGCGCGCGGCAAACTCGGGATTGGCGCCACCGCGATGCCTTCTTCGATCAGTTCGCGGGCGTCGCCCAAGGTTGCTTCGCCGTAGATCTGGCGTTCCTCGGCATCGCCATAGTGAATGGCGCGGGCTTCGTTGGGGAACCGGTCGCCGACATATTCGGCGTTTTCTTCGACGTGTTTGCGGACGTTCAACACGAACTCGCGCATCGTTTTGGCCTTGGCCGCGGCTTCGGCGAGGTCGCCTTTTTTCGAGACGGCAGGCGCCATCGGGGCTTTGGCGATTTTCTTGGAGTCGCAGCTCGGGCAGGACAGCAAGCCCTTCTTGGCCTGCGTGTCGTAAGCCGCGCTGTCGCGGAACCAGCCTTCGAAGCTGTGGTTCTTTTTGCAGACGAGTTGGTATCGAATCATGACTTTTTACGGTTCCCGCGCCCTGCCCCTTGGCGGTCTTGCAAACATGGCGGCTAACGCGCGTGGCGGCAAGGCGCGCCCTATGGCACGCCTGCCACGTTAAGAAAGGGTAAATCGGCACAACGCCCGGGCGAATGCGTCAGGTAACGGCCTTGCGCGCCTTGAATTGCGGCGTATCCCAGGCGCGGGCCGTCATCACATCGTCGATGACGGCGACGGCGTCGAAGACGTCGATGTGGCGGGTATAGAGCGGCGCGAAACCGAAGCGCACGATGTCGGGCGCGCGATAGTCGCCGATCAGGCCGCGGGCAATCAGCGCCTGCATGATGGCGTAACCTTCGGGATGGGCGAGAGAGACTTGGCCACCGCGCATTTTGGCGGCGCGCGGGCTGATGAGGTCGAAGCCATGACGCAGCAAGCGTTCTTCGGCGAGCTCGACAAAGGTCTGGGTCAGGCTTTCGACCTTGGCGCGGACGGTGTGCATGTCGACGCCGTCAAAGGCATCGAGTGCCGCGTCCAACGCCAGCAGCGACAAGATCGGCGGCGTGCCGGTGAGCAGCTTGTCCATGCCCTGCGCCGGTGCAAAGTCGCCGGCGAAGGCAAACGGATCGGCGTGGCCGAGCCAGCCGTTGAGCGGGTGATCGAATTTTTCTTGGTGACGTTCGGCAACGAAGACGTAAGCCGGCGCGCCGGGGCCACCGTTCAAATATTTGTAGCCACAGCCGACAGCGAAGTCGGCGCCATCGGCCTCAAGCGACAGGGGCATGATGCCGGTACTGTGCGAGAGGTCCCAGACGATCAATGCGCCTTTTGCCTGAGCCGCCTGTGTGAGCGCGCGCAGATCGTGAACGAGACCGGATTTGTAGTTCACGTGGGTGAGAGAGACGATTGCGACATCGTCGTCGATCGCGGCAATCAGGTCGTTGGCATCGACGCGCACAAAGCGCGCGCCCGAAAATCGCGCGACGCCACCGGCGATGTAGGCATCGGTCGGGAAGTCGCCGTTGAGCGCCAGAATTTTTGAGCGGCCGGGATGCAGGCGAAGAGCTGCCGCCAAGACCTTGAACAGATCGACGGAGGTCGAGTCGGTGACGATCACATTCGCCGCGCCGGCGCCGATGAGTTTGGCGATTTTGGCGCCGACGCGCTGTGGGGCGCGGTACCATCCGGCGTCGTTCCAAGAGCGGATTAGGCCTTGCGCCCATTCGTGCTCGATCGCTTGCTTGAGGCGCGGGGCGACCGACTTGGGCAAGAGGCCGAGCGAATTGCCGTCGAGATAGTTGATGCCTGCGGGCAGAACGAAGCGGTCGCGCAAGTGCGCAATGGAATCGCGCGTGTCGAGAGCGAGACAGTCGTCGCGCGTTGCGATCATGAGATGGTGAAAGGACGGTCGTGGGTGAGCGCCGGGACGCGCGTGCGCGCTTCCGCCACTTTTGCCGGATCGATGTCGGCGGTGATGAATCCGGGTTCGTCGCCCGCTTCGGCAAGAATTTTTCCCCAGGGATCGATGATGAGGCTGTGGCCGAACGTAAGACGGCCGTTTTCGTGCTTGCCGCCTTGGGCGGGGGCAATAACGAAGCAGCCGGTTTCGATGGCGCGCGCGCGCTGCAGCACATGCCAATGCGCTTGGCCGGTCGTGTGGGTGAAGGCTGCAGGAATGGTGAGAAACGAGGCGCCCGATTTCGCCAAGGCGCGGTAGAGTTGGGGAAAGCGCAGATCGTAGCAGACGCTCATGCCGAGCTTGCCCCACGGCAGAGCGGCGACGACGGCGTTTTCGCCGGGGCGATAGTTGCGCGATTCGCGATAGACTTCGCCGTTCGGCAGGTCGACGTCGAACATGTGGATCTTGTCGTAAGTCGCGGTCACCTGCCCGTTGGGATCGATTAGAAACGAGCGGTTGGCGCATTGACGCTCGGCAATTTTGATCGGCAGCGAGCCGATCAAAAGCCAAAGCCCCAATTCCTCGGCCAGCTTGCGGAACGCTTTTAAGGCTGTGTCGTCGTCCTGCGATTTAGTCTTGGCGAAGAGCGCGTCGCTTTCGGCTTCGAATAGCGACGTCATCTCAGGCGTCGCCACGAAATGCGCGCCTGCGGCTTTCGCTTCGCGGATCAAGCGGCTGGCGGCTGCGATGTTAGAGGCGACATCGAGGCTCGTGCGCGTCTGCACACAGGCGGCGCGAAATATTGTGCTCATTGCCGCAGGTTAGCTGCGGGCCAGGATCGAGTCGAGCTTGCCTTCGCTGTCGAGGGCGTGGAGATCGTCGCAACCGCCGACATGGGTCTCGCCGATGAAGATTTGCGGGACGGTGTGTTTGCCGTGAGCGAGCTTGGTCATCTCGGCGCGTTTTTCGGCGTCCATGCCGACATCGATTTCAGTGAAGGCGACACCCTTCTTGCGCAGCAACGCTTTGGCACGATGGCAGAACGGGCAAAGCAGCGTCGAGTAGACGATGACTTTAGCAACGGCTTCACGCGTGATGTTTGCGACTGACATGGGACGATTCGGTGTTTGCCTGCTTGAACGATATAGGCGAGCGGGCCGGCCTGGCCACTGTCATAGGTTATAGGGAGAGGTTTAACGGGCGCACAACGCGCGCTAGTGTGATGAAAGACACAGCGGCCGCCCCGGACTTGCCCAGCACTTTGGCACAGGCGTTTAGCGTGGCGCCGGTGGTTAGGACATCGTCAACCAAGACCACTTTTCGGCCCGCCAATCTCGGCTTCGCCTTTTCCGCAACTGCGAAGGTGCGCACGACATTTTTTGCGCGGGCGCGGGCGGAAGGCATCTCGCCCTGGCTTGGGGTGGCGCGCACGCGTGTGAGAAGTCCGGTTTCCACCGGGAGTGCCGTGAGCTTTCCAAGTGCGAGTGCGAGCACCGCGGCTTGATTGTAGCGGCGTGAGGCGAGCCGCCGCCAATGCAACGGAACGGGAACAAGCATGTCGGCGCCGACCAGAGCCTCCTGTCCCGCGGTGGCGATCCAGCGCGCAAACAGCGGCACGGCTTCCAAGCGATCTGCGTGCTTGAACGACAGGATGAGGTCGCGGCTGGCGTCGTCATAAGCGACGGCCGAGCGGGCAAGTTCAAACACAGGCGGACGCGCGATGCAGATTGCGCATTTTACGCCGGCACCTAGCGCGTGGGGAAATGGGAGTCCGCATTGGGCACATTGCGGCGGCCCTAGAAACCGAAGCTCCTTCCAACACGCCGCGCAGACCGACTGAGGGGCTGCTACCGGTTCGCGGCACTTCAAGCACAATGGCGGCAAGACGAGGTCCAGCACCGCGCGGCCG
>JAIOQG010000306.1 GCA_021413465.1 Alphaproteobacteria bacterium
TGTGCGCAATGCGTCGCCGTTGGCGCCGGCATCTTTGGGTGCGGCGGCGGGCGCCGGAGAGTTCAGGCCAGAGGCGCGGGCGAGCAGTGCTGCGTCGTCGCGGGCCAAGCGGTTGAGCTTTTCAAGTTCGGGCGCGGCCGAGGCGTCGGGCGCGGAGACGAGGTGCGATTGCAGCGTGATGCGGTAGGCGTCGGTCAGCGGCTTTAGGAGTTGGGCTGCGAGCTGCGAATAGGGATCGTCGGGCTGGTGGAAGTAATGCACCACCGCTTGGCCGCCGAGCGCGCGGCCGAGACCGTGCCACCCCCGGCGGGCAGCGCGCAAACCGGGACTTGTGACGATGGAACTGACGGTCCGGCTGATGGTGGCGCGCACTCGGAGACCCCTCCAATATATTGGCATGTACAATGCCACTATATTGGAGGCGCCGCAAGGTCTGAATTCAGGTCAGAATCTTTCGCATGCGTGCCAGTGCTGCAGACTCGCCATAGCCGAGTTTGCGGTAGAACGGCGCCGCATTGCGCGTGTGGAGGGCGACGGATGGGAGACCGCGCGACAGCGCCCACTGTTCTGCCTCCGCCATAAGCGCACGACCGATGCCTTGACTGCGACGCGTGGAATCAACAGCGAGCGACTGAACTACCAATTCGCACGGCTTCTCGAGAGCGGGGCGTACGAAGGCATGGACGACGCCGACCACGGTGCCCCTCTCCTCAAAGACCCAAATGCGATGATCGGCGTTGCCCGCAAGCTTTGCCAGCCGCTCGCTGAGGATGGATGGTGTGAGCGTCTTGTCGAGTGCGGTCAGCACCGCAGCCGCACCAGGAATGTCGGCTGCGGCCAAGGGGCGGATCGTCACTTGAACCCCTTGATCAACAACCCCGCGCTTAGGAAATGATCCAAGGCGTCCGGGTCGTGGCCCGGCATGATTTCGAGTTTCGGCTCGGCCTCGCGCAGGCGTTTGAGTTCCACCAATTGCAGCATCACCGCGTCGCGGTCTTCCTTGAGCAGGAACTGCGTCATGAGGCGAGCGCGCTGGCGTTGGACGTCGATATTGCGGTGCTGCCAGGCGACGTCGCCCAGGAACAGCATCTCGGCGCCGTCGGCGCGTTGGACATAGACGATTTGGCTGCCCGGGGAGTGGCCCGGCGCTTTGATCAAAACGACACCCGGCGCGACGGCGGTGTAGCGATCGTAGTCGAGCGGCGTGTAGCCATCGAGCGCGCCCGGCGGCCACGTCGCGGGCACCATGCGATCGGGGTTGTCGACTTGCTCTTTCGTCAGCCGGACGGCGGGCATGAGTTTAGGCAGATCGCTCTGCGCCAGCAGGCCGCCGATATGGTCCATATGTTCATGCGTGATGACGATCAGCGCGGCGCTGTGTAAGGCGGCGCTGATGCGGTTGTAGGAGTCGATGTCGAAGCTTGTCATGGGAACGCCTGAGGCCTTGGCCTGGGCTTCGGTCAATGCCGTGTCGATGATTGCCGTGCGGTCGGCGTAGACGAGTTGGTAGGAGGAGACGGGAATGTCGGCGGCATCCCACGTGTCGCCGGCGACGATGATGGTTTTTGGAAAGCTCAAGTGGGACACTGTCTCGACGCGAATTTCGGCGGGCTTGTCGCCCGGCAGCGACGCGGCAAGGGCACGCACCTGCGCCATGTCGATGGCATATGAGCCTTCGGATGGAATGTGACTTTCGACGATCAGCCAGTAGTAAACCGGCGCACCGATCAACACGAGCACGACGACAAGATAAAATAGGCGGCGCAACCACTTCATGACATGCCACTCCCCAATTGGTCCGTTTCCAGGCTAGACTCATGGCGAACCGCAAACCAGAGAAATCAAAATGAACGATGCCCAGCGTCAGGCCCATGTCGAGCGAATCCGGCGCGACGGATTCACCGTCGTCGAAAACGCCATCGAGCCTGCGCTGATCGACGGGTTGAATGCAGCCCTCACTCGCCTGGAGCGCGAACTTGACGCGAAGCCGGCGATGAACGGATTCGAGGGCCACAAGACGGTGCGGATCTACAATCTACTTGCCTATGGCGCGCCGTTCGCCGATGTGCCGGTGCACGCCAGTGTGTTGCCGATTGTGGAACAGATTCTCGATAGCGGATGTTTGATTTCGTCGCTGTCGTCGATTGCGATCGATCCGGGCGAGATTGCGCAGCCGATCCATGCCGACGACATGGTGATTCCGCTGGCAAAGCCGCACACGCCGATCGTGTGCAATTCGATGTGGGCGTTGACGGATTTTACCGAGGCGAACGGGGCGACGCGGTTGGTGCCGGGATCGCATCTG
>JAIOQG010000055.1 GCA_021413465.1 Alphaproteobacteria bacterium
GGGCCTGGCGGTCGCGCGGCGGTGGAGCACATCGGCTACACTGGAATTTTGACCGGCCTTGAGCGCGGCATCGATCCAGGTTTGCGTAAAGACATCGCGTTGGGCGTGGCTGCCGCCGATATGTTGCAGGCGACCGAGTACAGGTCCGATCAGATCGGCGGCCATTTGATACCGGTGTTCGGCGTAGGCCACCAAGCCGTGCGCGCAAGGGAGCGCGACGCTGTCCCACACGCCGCTGTCGTCTTTTTCGCCGTGACGCGCCATGGAGTCCAGGAAGGCACGCGTTTCTTGCCGGCGGCCGCCGCGGGCGAGCGCGTAGGCAAAATGCAGATCGTGGAAGGGCAAAATGTGTTCGTGCCAACGCTCGACAACTTTATCGACGATCGGGTTCCAGCGCGCGCCGACATAGGTGCCGCGCATTTCCAAACGCCAGAGGGCTGAGATAGCGCCGATTTGCTCTTGCGCGAACTCGGGCCATTCACCCCAAAGATGGTCGTCATAGATTTGCAACGCGCGCACCGGTTCGTCGCGGTCGAGATGCATGAGAGCGAGGTGCCAGAAATTGTGCTCGCGGATAAAAATGCCGCGATCGGCCCAGGTGTGGGAGATGTCGGTGAGGAATTCTATGCCTTCGTCGATGCGGCCTTGGGCGTCCATCACATGGGCCAGCGCGTGGTGGGCCCAGGGTTCGCTGCGTTTCAGGGACAATGCACGGCGCGCCGCCTCTTCCGCCAAGGCCAGTTCATCGGTCTGTTCGTAACCGAAGGCGAGTAATCCCCAAGCTTCGGCGGTCATGCGGTGAGCCGCCATGATGGTTTGTGCGATGTCGCGCGTGGCGTTGGCGTCGCCGAGATTGAACGCCAGGTACTGAGCCCATTTCGCGGCGACGATGTCGGCTGGATGTTCCGCGACGAGGGCGCGCAAGGTATTGAGTGCGCCGCGCGTGTTGCCTTTCCACCATTCATAGACGGCGGAAACGAAGGCGCGTTCGCGCGGGCTGGCGTCGCGGGCGGTTTTGCGGGCGCGCGTGAGGTGCAAGCGCGCCTTGCGAAAGCCGGGCGCGGCTTCAAGCGCCATGTGGACCGCGGCGGCGTGCGCATTGACGAAGGCGCAGTCGGGATCGGCTTCGGCAGCCGTGAAGATCGAGCGAACGTGCTTGCCGTAGCCGATCCAGTCGGCGGCGTACATGTTGTACGCCGCGACAGTCGAAGCGTGCGCGGTGGTGACGGTGAGATTGTGGGCGTCTTTTGTCATGAGATGAACACTCGTCTTTGACCGGCGTTGTGAGAAGGTATGGATTTGATGCCGTTGGGCTCAGGTTCAGTTCAGAACGCCAGGCCAAAACTTGTCGGCTTTGACGATGAAGCCGGGGATGTCCTTTTCCCACTTCGCCTGTACGTCGCGGTCGTAGTTCAGATAAAGCTTGCCGCCGACGATCTTCCAAACGAGCGGGTCGCCGGAGGCGGTGTAGTTCTGCGCGACGGCCCACGAACAATAGCCACCGTATTGCGGCGCGTAGGCCGAAGGGTTTGCTTTGAACGCTTCGAGATCGGCCTGCGAGGCGAACAGCCAGGTTGCGCCCTTGTACTCGAACGAAAATTCCGCCCTGCCCTTCGCGGGCTTGCCTTCCTTGAAATACGCGACTGTGTCGTAGCCGCCGACGGCCAGAGACGAGAAGGTGCCGGTGTAGACCTCTGCCGAGCGGGCGAAAGCGCTACCGGCAAAAAGGGTGCTGGCGGCAATGGTTGCTACGGTTGTCAGAGCTGCGAGACGCATTGGATTTCTCCCTGTTTGAGCGTTGGTTCACCAAGGAGTTCGCCGGGATAGGGGCAAAAGTTTCGCGATCACAGGGACGTGAACGGCGAAACTTTCGTACCACCGCCAGCGAACTGCTCTGTGAAGGCCAATGCGCCTCATGGATGTGTCACTTGATCCTCGCCACGAAAAAGATTGACGTTCGCAAGGGCTTGGCCATCATCGCAGCGCCACGTCACGACGTGCGGCGCGCCACGGCGGTCATTCTGCCGTTTCCCAGCGTTCGCGCCGCCAAAGGATTAACGCCGCCCGTGCCAGACGCCGCCGCGCACTCTGCCGACAGCGATTCGAGTGTGCGGTGGCAGACCTTGATGATTGCCGCGCAAGCCGGCGATCAGCGCTCCTATGCCGTGTTCCTGCAGGAAGCTTCCATGTTCGTGCGGGTTATCGCGCGGCGGTTTCACCGCGATGCCTCGACGATCGAGGACGTGGTGCAGGAGACGCTCTTGAGTTTGCATCGGGTGCGCCACACCTATGAACCCGGCAGGCCGGTCGAGCCGTGGGTTGCCGCCGTGGCGAGGGCGCGCGCGATCGATGCTTTGCGCGCACGCAAGCGGCGGGCGCCGTTCGAGCAAGAGCTCACGCCGGAAGCGATGAGTGAGGTTCCCGACCGCGCGCGCGACAGCG
>JAIOQG010000056.1 GCA_021413465.1 Alphaproteobacteria bacterium
TGCTCTGGGTCGCGGGCCTCCTTGCGGCGCTGGGCTCGATCAACGTCGCCTCGTTGCCGCTGAAACTGCTCTTCCTTCAGGTCAACGTCCTTATGCCCATCGTGGGCCTTCTGTGCCTTGCCGCCGCCTATGCCTCGAACGAGCGCGCCGTACTTGACGCGGCGTCCCCCTCGCTGTCGCGGCGCTTTCGCATTTGGGCCCTAATGGCGCTGGCGGCGGCAAGCTTTGCCACCATCATCCCCTTCGTTTCACTGCCGGTTGTATTGCCATTCGTCAGCCTCGATATGCTAATGCTCCTCATCGGTTTCGGCTGCTTGCTCTTCGCCTATGTGGGCACGCGCGCGTAATGGGGACGTGACATGAAAATTTTCGACGACAAAATGGCGCCCAATCCGCGCCGCGTCCGTATCTTCCTCGCCGAAAAGGGCATCGCCGTCCCTTACGAGCAAGTGGCGATTATGAAAGGCGAACACAAAACCCCGGCGCACCGCGCCCGCAACGCGCTGGAACAACTCCCCGTGCTCGAACTCGACGACGGGTCGCACATCGCGGAATCGGTCGCGATCTGCCGCTACTTCGAAGAACTCCAACCCGATCCGCCGCTGCTCGGCCGCACGCCGAAGGAAAAAGCCACGATCGAAATGTGGCAGCGCCAGGTGGAATTCAATCTCTACATGCCCGTCGCGCAAACTTTCCGCCACACCCACCCTGCGATGGGCGCGCTCGAAACGCAAATCAAAGAATGGGGCGAACTCAACCGCGAACGCGCGACCAAAGCCGTCCATTGGCTCGACGCGGGTCTTGCCGGTAAGGATTTCATAACCGGCCCGCACTTTTCCATCGCCGACATCACGGCCATGTGCGCCATCGATTTCGGCCGGATCTGGCGCTTCGCCATCCCCGATAGTTGCGCAAACGTAAAGCGCTGGCACCAGTCCGTCGCCGCCCGCCCGAGCGCCCAAGCTTAATGCCGAATTAGCCCCCTTCGTTTAGTATGAAATCGTGTGCCGCGCTTAAGTTGCGCGCGCTAAGGAGTGACGAGTTTGCAGAAATCCGTGCAACCCTCCACGCAAGAAAAGCGACTGCCGTGGCTAACCGTTCTGGGCTTCGGCCAACTCGCCATCCCGCTCGCCTTCGCCGGCCTTCCGATCGCGGTCTTCGTTTCGAAATTTTATACCGACGATCTCAAAATAAACATTGAGACGGTGGGACTGATCCTGCTCGTCGCGCGCCTCGCCGACTTCATCGTCGATCCTATCATCGGCTACGCCAGCGACCGCACCACCTGGAGCCTGGGCCGCCGCCGCACCTGGGTCCTGCTCGGCGCGCCGGTCTTCGCGCTCGGCATTTACATGCTGTTCTTGCCGCCGCCGGATGCAACAGAAATGCATCTGCTCATTTGGATCGCGGTATTCTATCTCGGTTGGACGATGATCACGATCCCCTACGGTGCGTGGGGTGCTGAATTGTCCGGCGACTACAACGAACGCTCGCGCATCACCGGCGTGCGCGAAATATTCACGCTCGTAGGTCTCGCCATTGCAAGCGCGATCCCAATTCTCGTCGGGGTAGGCGCGGCACAAGGCGTGGCAGGCGAGGGCGGCTATTGGCTCGCCATGGAGGTGCTCGGCATCACGATCATCGTCCTCACGCCCATCGGTGTCGCCATTATGTTTTGGTCGACGCCCGAGCCCGCCTACGGCGAAGCGAAGCATGTCTCCGTGTGGAGGGGCGCGCAGGCTGCACTCACGAACCTGCCGTTCCTGCGTCTGTTCGCGGCGACCTTTGCGGTCCGCATCGCTTCGCGTGGCGTCGAAGTTCTGTTCCTGTACTATCTCAGTGACGCCGTCGGCCTGACGAAATCCGAAGGCAGCCACTTCCCGCTAACGCTTATCATCTGCGCCGTTGTCTTTGCGCCGCTTTGGATCTGGCTCGGCGGCGTTATCACAAAGCACAAGGCGCTGTCGCTCGCGATGATGATCGGCGTCGGCGTCTTTGCCGCGATGCCGCTGCTGCAGAGCTTCGGCTATTGGCCGAACTTAATTCTGTTCGCCGTGCTCGGCTCGGTGTTCTCGGCCCCCTATACGCTCGGACAATCGATCGCCGCCGACGTTGTCGATCTCGACTCGCTCCGGACGCACGAACCGCGTGCAGGTTTGATGATCTCGTTTTTCGGCCTTGCCATCAAAGGCGGCGATGCCATCGGCGCCGGAGTCGCTTTGATCCTGGTCGGCATGCTCGGCTTCGATGCCGGCGCGACGGTAAAAACGGGCGAGGCGATTAGCGCGCTGTCGCTGGTGTTTTCAGCCCTGCCGATCGCCTTCTACATTCCCGCCATCGCGCTGCTCTGGACGTTCCCGATCACGCCCGAAGTCCAACGCCGCATCCGCCGCCTCGTCGAACGCCGCGTGTTGCGCAAGATCAGGCACGCGGCAAATGGAAAGCCTGCGCAATCAGCTCGTACGACTTCACCCGCGCCGCAAACTCATACGTAATCGTTAGTACGATCACTTCATCCGCAGCGTACTCCGCCGCCAACCGCTCAAGCCCCAGCTTCACTTGGGTTGGCGTGCCGGTCACGCCGCGCGCCGCGATCGCGCGAATCTGCGCCCGGTCGGCATCGGTGAACGGATAAGCCGCCGCTTCCTCGGGCGAAGGGAAGGGGCCCGCCTGATTGCGCAACAACTGCATCACCCAAAGATTGCGCGTCAGGCACAACCGCTCGGCCTCGTCCTCGGTCTCGGCGGCAAGCGCAAACACCGCAACGCTCACGTGCGGCAAGTCGCCGGGGCGATGCGGCTTGAACTGCTTGCGATAAAGCTCTGCCGCTTCCGGCCCGCTGCCGTCCGGCGAGATGAACTGCGCAAACGCGAGCGGCAGCCCCAACTCCGCCGCGTAAAGCGCGCCGTTGACGCTCGACGCCAGCATCCACATTTCCGGGACACCCGGGCCCCGCGGCGACGCATGAATCTGGGCGTAGGCATGACCCGCCGGCCACGCCGCCAAGCCGGCGGACTCTTCCAGATAATGCCGCAGCAACGCCGCCTGCTGCGGAAACACCCCAATGTCCCACGCCTGCGGGCCTCCTTGCAGGGCGACGCTCGTGCGCCCATCCGCCCCCGGCGCCCGCCCGATCGCAAGATCGACGCGCCCCGGATAAAGCGTTTCCAGCATGCGGAAATTCTCCGCAACCTTCAGCGGCGAATAATGCGGCAACATGATGCCGCCCGACCCGATGCGCATGGTCGATGTCTCGGCCGCCACCCGCGCAATCAAAACCTCAGGCGTCGAACCCGCGAACGACGACGTGTTGTGATGCTCCGCCAGCCAATAGCGCGCATAGCCAAACCCCTCGCAAGCCTTCGCCAGCGAAATCGTCTCGTGCACCGCCTCGGCCGCCGTGCCGCCTTTCCTGATCGGCGATTGATCGAGCGCACTGAGTTTCATCGCGCGCCCGCCCAATCACTCCCACATTTGTCATGGTCCGCGAAGGCGGACCACCCACGACTTTCTTCTTTAAAAACGTGGACGCATTCGAAGCGAACGAAACTGCGCCCGCCGAGCGAAACGAAGTCGTGGGTGGTCCGCCTTCGCGGACCATGACAGACTAGGGGGGCAGAAGTGTTCATGCTCGCTTCTCCACCACCGCGCCCGCCTTCACCAGCGCCTCGATCTCCGCATCGCCATACCCCGCCTCCCTCAGCACCGCGCGGTTGTCGGCGCCGTAGTCGGGCGGCGTGATCCGCGTCGAGGCCTTGCTGCGCGACATCTTCACCGGCGAAGCGATGCCGCGATAGCCGTCCTTCGAGACGACCATCTCGCGCGCCGCCGTCTGCGGATCGCTCAAAACCTCGGCGATCGTATTGAGCGGCCCCGCCGGCAC
>JAIOQG010000333.1 GCA_021413465.1 Alphaproteobacteria bacterium
CGCGTAAGCCAAGTAAAGCGAATAGGATGGCGAGCCACCTTTCAGCGTTAGCGGCAACGACACATGCCGCAGATCGTACGCGCCCGCGACCTGCGCCGAACCCAAAACCGCGACGCCCTTGCTCTCCAACACGCGAAGCGCCGCCAGGCTCGCCCATCCGCCTTCAGAGAACCCGGACAGAAACACCGGCGCATGCGGCACGCCGTCGATCCGCTCCGCCGCTTCGATCATGGCGGCGACGGCGGGGCCGATCGCATCGGCGACATAATAAGGATGGCGCCCCTGAGACAGGCCGAGCCCCGGATAATCTGGAACCACAAGCGCATAGCCATTGCCGCCAAACGCGATTGCCGTCGCAATGCCCGTCCCATCGGGCTGCGAGGGGACGGCGCTGCGCGTCGTGGTCGTGCCGTGCTGAAAGCTCACCAACCGCCGCGCCGCCACCCCGCGCGGCAATGCGAGCAGCCCACTCAAGCGAACCGCCTCGCCTTTGGGCCCGGTCGCCGCATACGTCATCCGATAGCAATCGACCGCATACTCGACGGACACGCCCTTCACGCCTGTGAGGAACAGCAGCACCCGCGCCTCGATCGTCGAAATCGTCCGCAGCGGCGTCAACTGCACCCCGTCCGGCGCGCGCAAGGGCGCGGGGCGCAAACCGAACAGAAGAACGCCGGCCGCGAGCGCCAGAATGAGAACAAAAAAAACCGCGCCGATTGCCATCTTCCGAACCATAAGCCCACCCCTTCCCTGGGACCGCGGGCATCTTGCCCGCTCTTCGACAAAGAACAAGAGCGGGCAGGGTGCCCGCGCTGCCGCGAAAACTCACCCCATCGAATACGTCACCTTGCCGTCCTTCACGGCAATCAGCCCGCGCTTCGTCAGCGCCTCGACAATGGCATTGACCTCCGCGTCCGTCATCCCGACGCCGCGGAAGTGCGATTTGATCGTGCTGGTCAGCGCCTTCAACGTCGACGGCCGTGCCTTCGCACGCTTGTGAAGATTGTCGACGATCTCGTCCACCTGCGGTGACACCACGGGCGCCGCCTTCGCCGCCGCCTTGGGCAAAGCCTTCGGCCGCGCCGCCGCCCGCGCCACTTGCGCCGCCTTCGGCGCCACAACACGCGCATGCGGAATATCGCCGAACGAACTCCACCGCTGACAGTGAATTTTCTTGGCCCTAAGATGATCGATCAGCGGATCGTAATCCGTGTCCCGCGACACGATGTGAAACACGCAGCCCGGCTCCTCCACCGCCAACCGCCCGATGTAGTAGGCGATATGCAGGTCGAGCGCATTGCGCCCCGAACCCTCGATCTGAACATACTCGACCGCATTCCCCATCGGCTGCAGCGCACTCGCAAGCCCCAGCGCCACCCGCGACTGCTTCGCCCCGACGAACACCTTGATCTTAAACGCGCCGGTATCGAGCGCTCCAATCTTGTCGGGCTGCACGTTTTCGAAGTCGATGAGGATGTAAGCGGGTTTCAATGCTTGTCCTTTCAAAGTCTTGGGGTCTCACACATTCCAATGAGAATAAACCACTGTCATCCCGGGAGTTAGCCGAGCCTGATTGCGAAAGCAATCGGTTGCGAAGCTTACGACCCGGGACCCAGGAGTGCAGCGCACAAGCCAAGGCCGCGCTGCGGCTTAATCTCCCTGGGACCGCGGGCATCCCTCGGCCCGCCGAAGCCTTTGCGTAGGCCGGCTGCCCGCTTTTGTTCTTCAATCCTCCGGATCGCGACCGCAAGAAATCGACTCTGACCCCGCAACTATTCAACGGCGGCTGGGCGCCTGGCCACCAACGGTTCAAACTGCCGCTAGAGTGCCCATAAAACCTAGCCTTAACCCGACTTTTACAGCGCGCGTTCCAAGCTTGAGCGTTTCAAGGCGGGCCGTGCAATGCATTTGGCGTTACCACTCAGAATACGGCCCAACCGTGCGCGCATGGTGCTGCGCTTTTGCGTCATGTGTTTCACCACACTGCCGATCATGTGGGCGCTATGGGATCATGGACACGACATCTCTGCGATACTGAACGAGCCTTCGCGTGATGGCCGGTTTCTGGTTGCCGTCGCCGTTGCCGGTTTCGTGGTCGCATGCTCTGTCGCGCTTCTGACGTTTGCGCTGGAAGCGCTCCCTTGGGCCCCGTTTCGGCATATCGACGTTGATGCCAGCGGCGTGACGATGCGCCATTGGCTTGTCGTGCGGCGCATTCTCCATCGCGACATCGACGGCTGGGGTGTGTCGGAGCGGGAATTGAGGACCAGAACTGCCGAGTGGCCACCGGTTCGCTGGCGCGTGTATTCCGCGGTTGCGGGTCGCGGCGTGAGCGGCGGCCAACGCGTGCACCCGGCGCGGACCTTCGCGATGACGGTCAGCGCAACTGCCTATACGCCGCTAACCGGGAACAACGAGCAATTTGCAAGCCTCCTGGCCGGATTTCTATCCGACTGTCGTGGCGCGCGCGGCAAACGCGCGGTTGTCGATGTGCCCGAACCGCTTGCGTCTCAAACATTTGCATTGAATCCCGACGCGCCACGTGCGCCTCGGACATCCAACCCGAAGCGGCCTCAGTCGCCCGTGCCCGGACGCTATCCATCGAACAAAGACATGGCGGCCTATTGGAACGCTGAAGCCTTTCAAGCGATGCGCGCCGCCGATGACCTTCCCGCGTTCGATCGTGCAGCAACAATGGCAGAAACCTATACACAGCTTGCGCGCCGCGATCGAAAGCGCCTTGCACGGCAAAGGCGAGAGGCAAAGCTAAACGAGAGGCGCGAGCTGGCCTCAAACCCTCGTACCAGCGGCGAGAAGAAGTAAGCGGAAGAAATGGTCAGAGTGGACATTTGCGCGGCTGGTTGTCGTGTGCGCTGGAACGTCCACTCTGACCCAGAATTCTTGGGACACGTAATGAACTCATTGTTCAAGCGTCAATTCGTGACGTGTCCCCCGAATTGGGGCGCGGAGAGTTGACCGCGGCGATTGAGGACCACTTTCCCTGGTTGGCGGAAACTGAATAGAAACTATAGCACCACGTTCTAATTCCCCATTCGCGCGAATTTGACTCCGCCCCGTCATTCGCGCGAACTTGGGCATGAACGTTTTAACGCGCACGGTCGTTGCTGT
This sequence comes from Alphaproteobacteria bacterium, assembly GCA_021413465.1. Classification (GTDB taxonomy): domain Bacteria; phylum Pseudomonadota; class Alphaproteobacteria; order Micropepsales; family Micropepsaceae; genus SZUA-430. The sequence goes on from JAIOQG010000333.1 coordinate 3,130, forward strand.
GCCAGGAAAAATCCTATTGGGGGAGACTATTACGACATGTCGCTGATCGGCCGCGTCGCAAGAATTCTCTTGAGTTTGATCGTCGCGCCAACCTTCCTGGCGATGACATTCGCGAGCCCCGCAGGGGCAGAGGCAAGCCGAGGGCTCGATGGCGTATGGGAAGGCGCGCTTGCAATTGTGCAGGTCGGAGTGCCCACAGCAGCGAAACACAAAACGTGGACGTTACGCGTCGAAATCGACGGCGAGTCCGCTCGCGTTTGGTACAAGCCGGATATAGATTGGGTTGAAGTCGAGCAACCTTTTCGAGTTCAACGGTTACGCTCGAACGCGGTTATCACGTCGATCGAGTCAGGGCGAGACGAAGAGGGCGTCTGGGTCGAAACCTGGAGCGTCGCGCTCGCCCAAAAAAGCGATGGGGCCGCACTCGCGGTCTATTCGCGCCTCGTCAACAATGAGAATCTTCCATTGACCTCGGACCACAAAGCATTCTCGGTCGCCGCCACAGGCGATCTGTCGCGCACAAGTCGCTGACTGTTTCAACACAAGGCGACTGCTACCTGCTCGTTTGTTTCTGCGTCGCCATGTTATCCAATTTTGTTTGTTATAGGGGATGCGGCGACAGCATACTCACAACCTCTTGCTCGGTTGTCTCAACGGGCGTAGGTATCATGTCCCCGTATGTCACTTAACTACAACGGCGCCCCATCCGACAGGCGTCGCCGCATCTTCACGCCCATAACGTCCAGCTCCACAACCCCCTCTACGGACGTTAGATCCCAAGGCGGCTCGACGAAGGTGCTCCAGAGCTTTTCGCCCGTCTTGGACCACACCGCGAATTCCAGTTCCGCGGCCATCCACACCCAATCCTGGTGCCGCCCCCAGCGCCAGAAACCGCAATCGGTTTGGTCCTCCCACAGCCGCGCCGGCGCTTTGAGATCGTAGCCCAGAAGCCGGGTGCCCGCGCCGACGAAAAGCCGTTCGGTCTCGGGCACGATCAAGATACCGGGATCGAATCCCGCCATCCACGGTGTATAAGTCTGCGCCACCGTAAGAATGGGCTTTCGTGCCGTGTGCCCGGCGCGCTCGTAGTCGTGGACGCCCACAAAGAGCACGCGCCCTCCGCCCGGTTTCATATCAATCTCCTCGACGAGCAGGGCATCCTTTGTCAGCCAATCATAATCAAGCGGCAGCGCCCCGACCGCGATATCCAGCCCGAAGCGGCCAACCGCAACCTTATAGGTGCACGCCCCGTCGGACGGCTCGCCGAGCGTCCCGCGTCTCACGCCCAGACGATCCCAAATGCGATGCCAACTCATGATCTGCCCATCAGCCAAGGGCTCAACCCTGCGATCAAAATCCAAGGGGTGCAAGTGTCCCGACCCAAGCGCGCGCCCAGGTCGGGAGCCTTCTTAGTCAGGCAACCACCTCCGTCACCAGCCCCGCGCCGACGGTCTTCCCACCCTCGCGGATGGCAAACCGCACGCCCTTCTCGATGCCGACAGGCTTGCCCAGCTCGAAGCTGATCTCGGCCTGATCGCCGGGCGCGACAAACACACCCTCATCGACCAGCACCACGCCCGTGACGTC
>JAIOQG010000334.1 GCA_021413465.1 Alphaproteobacteria bacterium
CTATTGCATGGCGCTGATGCAGAACGTGCGGCTCGAAGAGCAAAAGGAAATCGGCAATCAGGTCAATCTGCTGCAGCTCGCACCGCTGCGCGACGAAGTTAAAGTTGCGGCGCTTACCTTGGCGTTGATGAACATCGTGGGCGACGATGTGCTGCGCCACGCGGTCAAAAATCTCAAGCCGGCCATCGCGTGGATCTCGCCCGAGACGGTTGGGCGCATCATGGCGCGCGTCGACTTTGCGCGCGCACGCACCGCGCTCGTCGAATATTGCCTTGCCCTTGCGCGCGACGTGGGCGAGGCCAGGAAGGCGACACTCAAGCGCGAAATCGAAACTATCGACGCGGCGACCTTCGGCAACGGCGTGAAGGCGTCATTGCTCGGCATCGCGCTCATCGACGTCGTGGGCGAAAACGTGCTCGAAGCCGCAACGAAAGCCTTGGCGCCGGAGATAACGTGCGCGCCGCCGGCCGCTCCAAACAACCCCGCCCCCGACGCAAACACGACCGCAAACGACCCCAATCGGGACGACACCGGATGAGGGCGCCGCGAATTAACCGAGCCGGCATCGAAATGCTTGGCAATTGCTTTTGGTCAGCTATCGCCGGTCAGTGAAACGCCACACTGCCCCCAAGTCTTCCCCTCCGGGACGCTGACTGAGGGTGAGCGCGAAATTGGGGCTGCTTTGGGAAGCACGCTTTCTATCACAGCGTCTCTTACGTAGCCCTCTCTCGCTTCCCGAACGCCATTACATGACGGAAAAATCCGGTCACGAAGAAAATCATGGCCCAGGCCGGAACGGCGACAGTGATGGAGTCGGCAGTGAAGCCGCGATTAGAGGGCCTCAAACTTGTCGAGTACGGCTCGAACCGCATCTAAGTGTTGGATGCGTGTGTCAATACTATCCCTCATTTGGGGATTTTGTAATTATTTTTCTTTATATAGGAGAGCATTGGAAATTTGCAAAAACAGTATTTGCAGTATGCGCGATCTGTAAATATTATTTCTGACACGACTGGGGAGGGGAAATTGAAGACGTCTCATGCATTTGCCGCCATCGTAGCCGCGATATCTCTGACGGCGTGCGCCGGCATCAAGATCGAGGAAGCGCGCAAATTGTCGAACGCAGGCGTTAAAACCAGCAAGAACTTTGCTGAAACCACCTCAAGCGTCGCGCGCGGTCTCGACCATCACGCGGGCCGTTCCCGCTTCGACTTGCAGCTAGACGCCGAGCACCCGCCAAAAGTGTCCAAGCACAATGTTCTAGTTTTGGAGGCGCCAATCAAAGCGCGCAGGGCCATGGCGAACCACCTGGCGTCGGCGTATGCGGCCTTTTTCAAATTGGCTGAGTACGACGCGGCGGGCGAGCTGTCGAAAAGTGTGGATCGAGCGCTCTCCAGCGCCAACGACCTCGCGGGCGCGCTAAAGCTAGAGTCGCCGATTACAGACCGCACGAAAGCTATTGTGGGAGAGCTCGCAATGCTATGGGCAGATTACGATCAGGCCGACCGCCTCCACCAAGCGAGCCGACTCATGCGCGAGAGCCTTGAGGCGGTCCAAAAAGTATTCGACGCCGAGAAAGAAGCGTGGGCTTCACCGATCCGCCAAGCGGCTTTAGACCGAACGCTGATCATCCGGGACCTCATGGACAAGGGCGTCGTCACTTTCAAGGACGATTACTTGGAAGGTTATCTCTCACTCTCCGAACAGGGCCTGCGCGCGGAGAAGATCGACGCCGAAACGCACAACGCCTGCCTCGCCGCACGCAGGCAGCTTGCGGGTCTAGACTTTGTCACGGGAAGTCGCCCGTTGGCCAAGAGTGAGCGCGCTCGTTACGCAGCTGCAAAGAAGGTTGCGCTCACAGCGCCGTGCCTTGTCATCCGCGCCGAGCGGGACAGGTTCGACCAGGCCACCCCGTCGGCCGTGGAACAATCTGACGAATGGATCACGGCGACGGCAGACGCGTTGACTGAACTGCGTGCTCTTCATGTCGCCTTCGAATCGGGCGTCACCATCGATGCAGCGAACTTAGAGGCGCTGCATCAGCGCGCGAAGGACGCGGCCGACCGCTTGAGCAAGGCGCTCGGAGGTGACGCCGCATGAACGCAAAGAAAGCAAAGCAGGCTTCATCGCCACCCAAACCTAAAGGGGAGTCGAACACTATGCCACCCGCCAACTTCACGCCGACAAGCTCGTCGTCCTTCAAAGCGGTCGAGCGCACCTACGAACTTGCCCGAATTCGGCTAAACACAATTGCAGCGCTACCCGTCGGCACGCCGGGCCGTCAGGAGGCGTACGACGACGCCTGGGAGGAGGCTGAGCTCGCTCGCGGCTCTTGGATCGAGGCCATGGCAAGGATATTTGCGCCAAACGACCACCGCGTTACGGAACTGACGGAGCAGCTGAATAAGAAGATCGCCCAGATTGAGCAATTGCTGGCCGGCGCGCAACAGCAGGCGCAGGCCTTCGCCGCGATCTCGTCGGCGATCAGTTTGGCAACACAACTCGTGCGGATCGCGGCTCTCCTTTAGTTGCCTCCTCAAGCGGCGGTCTCATTATTTGAGAAGAATTTGAGCCAGAGTAGGTTTCTCAAAGATGCAGGAACGGACGAATGCCGAACTGCAGCGCAAACGGACTCCGGCCCGAATTCTTTCGCCCCAGCATTCAGCAGCTTCAATTGCCGCCGCCGCTTTGAACGCAGATCAGGCGCTCTTTCCTTCACTCCCCACCCACGCCGCGCACCATCACGATGTCGCGCTGCGGGTCCGTGCCTAGCGGGAAAACATGCGCGCCCGCTTCCGCAAAGCCCCACTTCTTATAGAACGCGATCGCGCGGATTGTGTTCCCACACGCCCAGCCACACCGCGTCCGCGCCGCGCTTCTCCGCGATGGCGATCGCCGCCGCCATCAGATCATGCGCCACGCCCTGCCCGTGCCATGCCTTCGACACATACAAGCGCTGTATCTCGGTCGGCCGTTCGGCGTTCACGCAATCGGGCGGTTGACCCCAGCGCAGCTGAACGAAACCGATCAGCGCGCCCTCGTTCTCGCACACGCGGATTTCAAGCTTCGGATCCGCAATCTCGCGCCGCTGTATCGCCTCGCCGTAATGCGCGCCGCAGTGAAGCGCCAAGTCTTCGGCCGTATTCGTTGCCGCAAACGTATCGCGAAACGTGCGCTCCTCCAATTGCGCGAGCGCCAACGCGTCCCCGCTTTCGGCTTTGCGCAACACGCCCCACGCGCGCACCTCTGGCCTCACCGCCCCTCCGCCTTCGCCAAGAACGGCAGGATCGGCGCCATCGTTGCGTCGGGCGCGAAGATCGGCGTGCCATGCGGCAGACCTTTCAACGCGACGACCAGAGCTTGCGGCACGCGCCGCTTCAGCGCCGCGCTCTGCGCGAACGGGATCACCTGATCCGCCGTCCCCCACACCGCCAGCACCGGCAGACCCGAGCGGCCCAACGCGTCGAAGTCCGCCGTTTGCGACAAGAAATCGTAGTGGCGCACCACGTCGAGCACCCCTTCCGCATGCCCGCGAAAACGGCTGCACTCGCGAAATTTTTCCATCGTGACGAAGGGATCTTTCGTCCGCGATGCCACTTGCGCGAAACCGTATTCGAGCACGCTCGGCCCCAACACGCGCGCCATCCAATCGCCGATGACGGGCGCGCTCGCCCAGCGCCCTTCGCTCTTCGCCTCCTGCAGCCCCGCCGGCGCGATCAGCGTCACCGACTTCACGCGGCCCGGATAACGCGCCGCAAACGACGCCGTCACCGAACCGCCCATCGAACTGCCCACGACATGCACCGGCCCGCTCGCCTGCAGCGCGTCGAGCAAGCTTGCAATCTGTTCGACGTAAATCTCTTTCGTGTAGGGGCCGGCCAGACGCTCTGAATAGCCGTGCCCATAGAGGTCCGGCACGATCACCCGGTAACCGGCCGCGCTGAGCGGCGCGATCCAATCGTCGAAGACGAACCCGGCCGCCGAAAAGCCGTGAATTAAAACGACAACCGGCCCACCCGCCGGACCATCGACCCGCACCTGCGTCACCCCCGCGGGCAGCGTCACGAAACGCTGCGCCTGGCCTGAGGCGAGCAGCGCATTTCGCGCCGCATCGTCGAGCGGCACGCGCAGCCAATCGAACGCCGGATACGCGATCGCCGCCGCCGCCACCACCAACGCCAGCCCGCGCCACAGCCATCTCAGAAATTTCATCGTCCCCTCGCGCGCCATGAAGGCGCCAACCTAATCGGTTGCGGCGGGCGGCGCCACTCTGCCGCCGGCAGCACAAAACAATTTGCTTGCATGCAAGTGCAACGAATGTTATTTCCTATTTCATTGCACTCAAGTGCAGCTAAAAAACAACCACGCAAAGGCCGCCCGATGACAGGACCAACCGCCACGGCGCAAGCCGAACAAAGCCATTACGTCCTCGGCGAAACGTTGCGCCCACTGCTCACCAACGCCATGGGCTCGGCGGTCGAGATTTTCGACACCAAAGGCCCTGCCGATGCCGGTCCCCCGCCCCACACCCATGCCTGGGAAGAAATCTATGTCGTCCTCGCCGGCGAATTGGATGTCACGGTCGCGGGCAAGACGACGCGGCTAAAGCCCGGCGGCTTCGCTCATGTTCCCGCCAACACGCCCCATGGCTATCGCAACATCACCGACGCGCACTTCCTCACCATCGTGACGAAAGGCAATGCTGCGAAGTTCTTCAAGCAGGTCTCGTCCGAAGTGGAAATGAACCCGCCCGACATCGCCGGTGTCCTGCGCGTCGGCGCCAGCCACGGCATCACCTTCCTGACATGAGCTTGGCCCGTCGCTACGTCAGTCCCAAGCGCGAGGCGCAGGCCGTTGCCACCCGCCAAGCAATCGTCGAGGCCTTCGCCGAACAGCTGTCCGAACCGGGCCGCGACAAACTCTCGCCAAGCGAGGCGGCCGTTCGCGCCGGCGTCTCGCTGCGCACGGTTCACTTTCACTTCCCCAACGAGGGCAGCCAGATCGCGGCGCTGGGCGAATGGTTCGACAACGTCCTCTACCCGCACGGCGTCGTCCTCGCGACCGGGCCGGACGACCTGCCGCGTTATTTCCGCGACATCCACCGCATGGCGCTCAAACATCCCGTCAGCCGCGTGCT
>JAIOQG010000057.1 GCA_021413465.1 Alphaproteobacteria bacterium
CGAGCAGCGCGTGTTCTGGGACCTTTCGGCACGGGCACGGCTGACGCGATTTGGCGGTGATTGTTATGCTTACGGGCTGTTGGCGATGGGTTTCATCGACGTGATCGTCGAAGCAGCACTCCAGCCTTGGGATATACAAGCGCTGATCCCGATTGTCGAAAACGCCGGCGGGGTCGTGACGACATGGGCGGGCGGGCCGGCGCAGGATGGTGGACGCGTCGTCGCCTGCGGCGACCCTAAGCTTCACGCCGCGGTGCTAGAGGTGCTTGCCGGCGCGCGATAGGCGATGCCGGCGCCCACGAACGGATCGAAACAGGCCCAGAATGCGCGTCTGATTTCGTCGCGCTCCATCATGATTTCGAGTTCGGACTGCAGCATGACGTACATGCCGCGCTTGATGCGTTTGATGAGCAGGAGATCGGCGCCGGGATGCACCAACTGATCGAGTGCCGCGCCGACCAACAGCACCGGGGTTTCGATGCCGTGGGCGAATTCTTCGCTGGCAACGAGTTCCATCGAACGGAAAGCGGCTTCGAGCCAGCCGAATGTGGGGGCGCCCAGCGCCAGTTTCGGCTCGGCGGCGAGACAGGCCATGCAGCGTTCGAAGCGACCTTTGTCGCTGGTCACGCCATTGGTTTCAAAGACCTGTTCGAAGGGGCTTTGTTTGGCACCGCCGATGACGAACGACGCATGCGAACCTGTGCCCGTGAAAAGGGCGGCCATGGCTTTGGCGACCCAGAGCGGAAACGGCGCGGTTTTGACGGCGAGCATCGGCGCGGTCAGCACGGCGCGATCGAACTCGTGGGGAAAATCGTGCAGGTAGCGCAACAAGATGTTGCCGCCCATCGAATGCGCTAAGGCGACATAGGGCTTTTTGCCGTGCTCGTGCACGATGCGGTTCATGACGAGGGCGAGATCGCCGTCGAATTCGGAAAAGTCGCGGACATGCCCTTTGGTGGGCTCGGGCAGCGCGCGCGTGGAAAGGCCCTGCCCGCGCCAGTCGAAGGTCACGACGGAAAACCCGCGCGCCATCAGCTCGCCCACCACTTCGAAGTATTTTTCGATGAATTCCGTGCGGCCCGGAACGAGAAGAACCGTGCCGTGAGATTCTTGGGCCGGCTTGATCCAGCGCGCCGTGCGCAGCCGCACGCCGTCAGCGGCGATCAACCATTCCACGACCACTCCCGGCGGTGCCGGATTGCCCGGCACCGCGACGAGATCGGAAAGCGGCCCGTCCTGGGCCACCAAATTTTAGCCGGCTGCCTTGGCGAGGATGGGGCCAAGCTTCATCGCGACGCTCATGTCGCCGGCGACTTTCAGCTTGCCCTGCATGAAGGCGGTGGTGCCGTCGAGTTCGCGGGCGACCATTTTCTTGAACGTGTCGAGTGCGACCGTGATCGTGCAATCGGCGGGGCTGTTTTCGTTTGTGACGGTATTCGGCTTCGCCTTGCCGTCGATGTAGATGTTGCCCTTGCCTTCAAAATCGAACTTCAACGTGGCGTTGAGGCCGGAATCTCCGGTGCCGAGGGCCTTCTTCATGCCTTCGGTGATGGTGGCAATTTCTGCTGCTTCGCTCATGGGACATCCCTTTTTTGCTGGTTGTGCGGCAAACACATAGTGATGAAGGCCGCGCCCGTCAAAGCACAAACCCCACCGTGCGGCGGGTTTATAGCAGGCACATCCCGGGGTTGCACGGGGGTCTGAGCCTTCAAACTGGGCCCGGGGAACGCGGCCGAACGCAAGCGGAATGGGGGGGGCGCGTTGAGTGCAAACGAAGACGGGCCCCGAAGGGCCCGCCGGAATGCTGTTATGGGATTGACTGCGGTTAGTTGATGCCGATCGTCAGATTGACCTGGACCGCATGGTTTTCGTTGTGGAGGCTCGCCTTGCCGTCAAAAAATGTGTCGTGGAAGCTCGGACCTCTGAAATAGCGATAACCCAGGCCGACGTCGACGTCCGGCGCAACTTCATAGTTGAAGCCAACACCCAACTGCCAAGCGAAGCCGCTGTTTTCAACGTTGGTGTTCGTATTGGTTCCGGTGCACGTACCACCATTGCAAAACGTGTAGATGAGTGCGGTGTCTGCGTTCACCCGCGCCCAGCCGACGCCTCCGCCCACATAAGGCTTAATTTTTGAATTGATGTCGATATCGTACCAAACATTGGTCATAATCGCGAACGTTGACATGTTGCCGTCGATGGGCCCTCCCGACGTGTCGGTTACAGGGGGCGAATCGGCGTCTGTGAACCAGCTTCCACCGAGATCATTGCGGCGATAGGAAGCTTCGAGTTCGACTCGAAGGCCCTTTGCCCATTTGTCGAGACTGGTGCCGACGGCGCCGCCGAGCACGAAGCCGGTGTCGTTGTCGAACGAAATGGCCGCGGTACCACTGCTGAATACGCCCGAATCATCGGCGAGAAAATTCGCGCCGCCGAAAACGCTGATGTACAGATCGCCCGCTTGAGCCTGTTGTGCCCCCGCGAGCAATGCCAGCGCCGTCGTCGCCAGCAAAACTCGTTTCATACGCATGCATGCCTCCTAAGAATTCGTTGTTTTCCAAGCTGCAGACTTGGGTCTCGGTTCCAGTCGGTCACTCCACCAGACAAATCCTGCAAGCCGTTCAGCTTTGTTTTTTTGGCTTCGAACGGGCGGGGCGTTCGTACCGCCCGTTCCGAATTGGCAATGAGTTGACGATCAGAAATCGTAGCGCGGCCAAGTGAGAATGTCGGGGGATTGGAGCCCGGCGCCCTCGCGATCGGCCTTTTGCAGGTCGCTGTCACCACCAAAATAGAAGCGGACGCCGGCGCGAACTTCGTGGCGATCACTTTCGACCCCGCCAGACACATGCTCCTCGGTCGACTGGCCTTTGTATTCCATGTATGTCGACACGGGGACAGTTTGTCCGAAGAGATATTCGACGGTGAAGTTCCAATTCCATTCATCGACATCGTCGGAACCTCTGTTGGTGCCGTCCGTGCCGTCCAAATAACCCACGTCACCCGACAATTTCAGGTGCTTGCTGGGATAGAAAGCCGCTCCGGCGCGGATGAACCCCGCCTCTCTAATCAGGTAGCCGGAATCGTCCGAGTCCAAGTAGCCCGCTTGCGCTTTCAACGTCCAAGCATTGCAGTAGTATTCACCTTCTAACCCGGCAGCGAATACGTACATGTCGCTGCTGCTCGAACCGCCGACGTTTGCGCGACCGACGGCACCAAACACGCCGAGGGCGCCGACTTCCGGATCCCGGTAGTTCAAATGGAGGCCAGCGCCAAAGCCGCCGTAGAACGAGCCGTTAGGGCTGCCGTCGAACGCTTCATCGAGCGATTCGTTGCCGAAGATGTCGAACTGCACGTTGACGCGGTCATTGTAGGGAACGTTGACCGACGCGCTGCCGTGAAGCGTCGTGTAATCGAGGCTTATGTCGTTGTTGCTTTCGCCGCCGTCGGACCAATCTTCCCAGGCATTGCCGAAGCCGAGGTTGACTTTACCCATGTAGCTGCTGCCGCCGGCCGCCGCGGGTTGCGCAAAGGTTGCGATCGCCACGAGCGCCGTAGTCGCCAATGCAATACTTCTAAGTTCCATTTGTCCCTCCTGAAATCGCCGTGGCACGGACCCCCGCACCGTTCGTCTTTCCCAGATGGACACCCCGTGGTTAATGACACGTTAATCGTGCGAATCTTCTTAACTAACCACCCGCGGAATATAGGGATTACGCTTATGTGCAACACCAGATATTGGGTCATGCGCGCGCAATCTGGCGGGCGCCGTGGCTTTCGAGTCACAGCGTAAGTTCGCGTTTTGCGGGGAGAATCGTGGCTGGCCGCCTAAAGATTCAGAAGGTGTGCCCTGCTGCTTTCAGAGCCTCGCGCAGGGGCGTGAGGTGCTGTTCGTAGTTCTTCCAACGCCCGGCCGAACGCTTGTAAACCGGCTGACGGACTTGCCAGACGCTGGCGGTTAGGACGGTACGATTTACGTCTTGCGGGCGCAGGCAAGCCTCGTCCCACGGCAGGCCGACGAAGTCGATCAGCTTGCGCGAGACTTGCTCTTGGTTTTCGACCAGATCCTCGTAGTCGATTTCGAGCATCCGGCCCGGCAACACCTGGCGCCAATGTTCCATGAGATCGAGATAGTGCGCGTAGTGGTGGCCGAGGTCGGTGAAATTGCGGCCATAGCTGTGCGAGTCGTTGAAGTTTTGCTGCCAGATCGAGAGACACGTATCGAACGGGTTGCGACGGGTGTGAATGATGCGCGCCTTGGGGAACATCAGTGCGATGAAACCCACGGCCTGAAAGTTATGGGGCATTTTGTCGGTGATGCGGATCGCGCTCGCGTTCTTGGCCTTGGTGTCGATGGCGTCCAAGTAACGTTGCGCCAAGACTTCGACGCCGACCCACGAGAGTTGCCGCGGGTTTTTCTGCTGACCTTCGTCCTTGAAGACGAGAGCCGACATTTCGCGCTCGCAGCGCTTTGCCGTTTCGAGTTCGCCCGCCGCATAGGCTTGCGGGTGGGCGCCGATGATGGTTTCGGTGAGCGTCGTGCCCGAACGCGGCATGCCGACGATGAAGACGGGCCGTTCGCTGTCGAGGCCGTTTTCCTTGCGCTCGTCGAAGAATTTGCGCGTGTAGGTTTTCTTGAGGTCGGCGTAAACTTGCTCGATCGCTTTGCCGTCATATTTGCCGGCGGCCAATTTGTTGGCTGCGTCGTAGTAGCGGAATGCATCGTCATAACGGCCGACATCGTCGCACATTTTCGCGGCGGCAAAATAGAGGCCGCGCAATTCCTTTGCGCCGGTGTCTTTGCTTGCAATCAGCGCCTCGACGCGTGCGATTTCCGGATCGCCTTGCTTGAACTTGCGTGCGTTCGACAAATTCACATAGCCACTCGACGCTTCCGGCGCGATGGCGACGAGGTCGCGCGCGGCCTGTTCAGCCTCGGCAGTTCGACCCAACCCCAATAGCGCGCGGCTAATGCCGGATTTCGAAGCGTGACTGTCGGGCTTGAGTTTCATCAAGCGATCGAAACATTTTAGTGCCCGCTCGGAGCGGCCGGCCGAGTTCAACGTGCGGCCAAGATTGAGCCAGGCGTCGGCCATGTCGGGTTTGATGGCGAGAGCGCACTCCAAATGCTCTATCGCATCTTCGTAACGGCGCACGAGGGATAGTGCGTTGCCGTAGTTGTTCAAGATCGCGGGATCTTTCGGGCGGCCGGCGACTGCGCGCTCGAGGAAATCAAACGCGGCTTCGTGATTCCCGGCCTCCATCGCGAGGACGCCCAAAAGATTGAGGGCGTCGGGTTGATTGGGCACCTTTGCCAAAACCGAGCGGTAGACCCTTTCGGCCTCTTCGCCGCGGCCTGCTTTGTGATGCTCGATCCCGTGCTCCAATTGCTTTTGCAGTTCGAACGGATTGACGGGGTAGTTCCAGCCGGGAGCGCCGCCTTTTTGCATCGGCATTCCGAGGCCCGGCAAG
>JAIOQG010000058.1 GCA_021413465.1 Alphaproteobacteria bacterium
GGCGATAAGCAAGGAACGGTTATCGACGAGAGCGCCGACGACGCACGTTCCGGCATGGCGACGTGGGGCGACCTCAAAGCGAACGCGCTGAAGTTCGGCCTCCAATTGTTGGACAAGGACGTCGGCGACGTCCCGCTTCTCGCCACCGACGCCTACGGCAATTACATCCCGGGTCCAAACGGCCACATTCAGGTCATCGTAAACATCGTCGGCGGTGCCAATGCGGGTAGCCATCAGATCGAACTCGATCCCACGAGCCCGCTGACGCTGGACGGCGTGAAGGCCGCGGCGGAGTTGGCGTTCGGAGGCGTTGCCACGGTTCTCCATACTGGCCACGCCTTCATCAACGACATGGCGCACAATGCCTCGCCGTACGACGACTTCGGCAACCTCAAAGCCAACGGTGCCGACACGGACTCAGCGACGGGACTGGCAAACTCCGATGCTTCACCCACGTCCGGCTACTACGACAACGAACTCCTTGACGCGCACTACGTCGCTGGCGACGGCCGCATCAACGAAAACATCGCCCTGACGACCGTCCACGAAATCTTCCACGCCGAACACAACCGTTTGATCGACCAGGTCAAGGCGATGGTGCGGGCCGAACTCGCCAATGGCGACTCGGCATTTGCGACCGATTGGGTGTTGGCCGGAACGAATCTCGCGGACGGCATTCAAGAAAACGAATGGAACGGCGAACGCCTGATGCAGGTGGCGAAGTTCGGAACCGAAACGCAGTATCAGCATCTCGTCTTCGAAGAATTCGCCCGCAAAGTGGCACCGACGATCCACTTGTTCGGTAACAACGACATCCATCTCGATCCGGCGATAACGTCGGAATTCGCCAACGCGGTCTACCGCTTCGGCCACTCGATGTTGGACGAGAACGTGCCGCGCTATCAGCTCAATCCCGATGGCACGATGGCCATTGGTATCGACGGCAAACCGATCTTGACCGACATGGGTCTGATCGAGGCCTTCACCAATCCACTCGCCTACGCCGCATTGGGCGACACGGGCGCGGCGCAAATCGTTCAAGGCACGACACACCAAATCGGCTCGGAAATCGACGAATTCGTCACCGGCTCCCTGCGCAACAACTTGCTGGGCCTGCCGCTCGATCTCGCCGCGCTCAACATTGCGCGCGGCCGCGAAACCGGCGTGCCGCCGATCAACCTCCTGCGTGCGCAGATCTATGATTCGACGCACGACCAGACTCTAAAACCGTACGCAAGTTGGGATGAATTCCGCCAATACTTGAAGCACGACGCGTCGATTATCAATTTCGTCGCGGCGTACGGCATGCACAGCTCGATTACGAATGAAACCACGCTCAACGCAAAACGTGCTGCCGCTCTGCAACTTGTGACCTGGGGTTCGGATCCCGCGAGTGCGACGGGCGATGCCGCTCACCAAGACGCCTACAATTTCATGCACAGCCTAGGAGCGTGGGCGAACAACACGCGCAACTTGGGTGGAGACAGTCTCAACAACACGGCGGACGATACGTGGTCTGGCGGCCCAAATGCCATTAATGCGCTACACGACACGTCGGGCCATGCCATCAAATGGGCGACGGGTTCCGTCACCGGGCTCGACACCGTAGACCTCTGGATCGCCGGTCTCGCCGAAAAGCAAAATCTGTTCGGCGGCCTGTTGGGTTCGACGTTCAACTTCATCTTCGAAACCCAACTGGAGAGCCTGCAAGACGCCGACCGGCTGTACTACCTGCCGCGCATCGAAGGTTTGGATTTCGGCTTCCAGATCGAAAACAACTCCTTCGCGGACCTGATTATTGCAAACACCGGCGCACGCCACATCCCGGCGAGCATCTTCCTGACTCCGGAATACACAGTCGAAGCCGGATCCGTCACCGCCGATCCCGCCACGTGGCTTAAAAATCCTGTCACCGACGACTATCTCGTCGAACGCTTGCCGGACGGCACGGTTCACTTCATCGGCGACGACAACTTCTTCGGCAACACGATCGTACTCGGCGGAACCGCCGGCAACGATCGCTTGCAGGCCGGACACGCCGACGACGACACGGTTTGGGGCGATGCCGGCGATGACTGGATCGACGGCGGCAACGGCAACGACTTCCTCTACGGCGGCACCGGCAACGACACGTTCGTCGACAGTGGCGGCGACGACATCATCCACGGCGAAGCCGGCAATGACTGGGTCAACGGCGGCATCGGCGACGACATCATCTTTGGCGGCGACGGGGACGATTATGTCGAAACCGGTTACAGCATCCTGGGCGACGAAGCCCAAGGCGGCGCCGGCAACGATATTCTGATTGGCGGCGACGGCGATGACGCGTTGATCGGTCAAGAAGGCGACGACTGGCTTGAAGGTGGCGCCGGCGGCGACGGTCTGGTCGGCGACACGGGTGCCCCCACGGGTCAAGTGCCGCTCTACGCCGGCAACGACGTGCTCGACGGCGGCCTGAACGGCGACAAGATGGTCGGCTTCTCGGGCGACGACATCATGTTGGGCGAGGGCGGCTTCGACAAGTTCAACGGTTTGTTGGGCTTCGACTGGGCCGACTACGAAAAAGTACGTTTCGGCGTCAGCGTCGACATGGAACGTCGCGAGTTCATTCCGAACCAGCAGCAACCGGCCGGCGACGCCGTGCGCGACTTTTTCATCGAAACTGAAGCCACCAGCGGCTCGAAATACAACGACTTTATTCAAGGCACCGAGGACAAGGGTGCTGCGGCTGGCGTGTTCAATGAGCTGACGAATGTTGGCTTGATCTTCAACCTCGACACGTTCTTCGCCGGTGGCCAAGCTTACGATTGGGACACCACCGGCGCTGCCATCGCCGGCAGCACGGGTTTCAGCACCGGCAACATTCTGCTCGGCGGCGACGGCAGCGACATCATCACTGGTCGCGGCGGCAACGATATGATTGACGGCGATGCCTGGTTGCACGTCGAATTGAGCCAGCGCGGCGTCGCGGGGGCACAGATCATCCGTGAAATCCGCTTCGACACCACCGATGGCGACATCGACACGGCGGTGTACCGCGATGTGGCGGCGAACTACACGATCGAAGCAGATGCGAACACCGGCGCTATCGGCGACGCGGATGGCGACGGCTTCATCACAATCACGCACAACGTTCCTTTGAACGGCGCACCGGCAGGGGTCTTGTCTGACGGCACGGATCGCCTTCGCAACATAGAGCGTATCCAGTTCGCCGACACGGTGGTCAGCATCGACACCAGCCCGACGGCAAATCGCTTGCCAACCGGCGCGCTCACCATCTTGGGTGACACCGACCCCGTGGTTGCCGGCGTAGACCCGGTCGTCGGCAGCTTGCTGACAGCGGCATCGACCATTACGGACGCCGATGGAATTCAGGCCGGTACGGTCAAATTCCAATGGCAGCAACAAGTTATCGCAGCAGGCGGCGGCAACACCTGGCTCGACATCGCCGGTGCTACGTCCGTGAACTTCACGCCAACAAATGCTCAGCTCGGCAATCCGCTGCGCGTGGTGGAGTCTTTCACGGACGGCCAAGGTTTCGTGGAACGCGTGGCCTCAGCGCCGACGAATCTGCTCGCACCAAATATAGCGGTGAACACGGCGCCGTTCGTTGTGGCGCAACAGAACCCGTCGGGCCTGCCGGATACGGTCGCCAGAACCAACTTTGCGGTTAACATCTTCTTGCCGCTGACCGTCACCTTCGGCGACAACGAAACCGCCGCCAACCTGCTGACCTTTACGGCGAAATTCCAAAACACAGGCGTGGCGCTGACAGCATCGCCCGCAGTGCCGGTGCCAGGTCAATTGTACTTCGACCTCGTGCCTGATCTGGTCAACGGTGGTTTCAGTGGCGCGTTTATTCACGGCACTGTGTCCAATCCGGGTGATATTCCGATCACCATCACGGCAACCGACGGCGGGCCGGGCACGCCGCTGAGCGTCACCGATACGTTCAACATCCACGTTCAAACCGGCAACTTGTCGCCAGTCCTTGCCGCAGCACCTGAATCGTTCGCGGCGACTGAAGACACGGCCTTCAACGGCAACTTGCTTGCCGGCACAGACCCGGACGCTCCGTCTGTGGCACCGGTCTTCCGTCTGGTCGCAGGTTCCGCGGTCAACGGCACAGTGTCCCTGAACAGTGCGACCGGCGCCTATGTTTTCACGCCGTCGGCAAACCTATCGAGCCAAGACACGCCGGTACCGCCGTCGTTCTCGTTCCAGTACCGCCTGTTCGATGGTCTGACCTTCAGCGCCGTCAAGACCGTCACCGGAACGGTGCAGGCCGTTGACGACAACGTTGCACCGGTGACGATCACCGGCACAAATGCGGTGGGTGGCACTTTGTCCGCCGTCATCGGAGCGGATCCCGACGGTCCGTGGATCGCGGGAAGCGACCGCCGTCATCGGTGCCATTTGCCGCACCGGTAAGCAGCGCAACCGGGGAAGTGGGCGTCGTTGGCGTTCGCGGCATCGTCGGCGGCGGCACGCCGGCACGGATCCAAGCGTTCAATACCTTGAACGATCCGGATGGTGGCATCCAAGCGGACACGGTTTCCTACATTTGGGAAGTGTCGCCCAATGGCATCAACGGTTGGACGGATGCAACGCCCGTAAGCGTCGACACTCTGACGTTCACGCCTGGCCCGACCACAGGCGCCTATGTTCGCGTCACGATCGTCTTCATCGACGTAGACGGAAACTTGAACCAAGTTGTCGGCGACCCTGTGCATTACATCGTCGACGCGTCGTCAACAAACCTGAATCTGCAGGGCACGGCAGCCGGCGAACTCATCTTCGGCAACGGTGGTAACGACTTGATCACTGCCGGGGCCGGCAACGACTTCGTCCAAGGTGGCAACGGCAGCGACACGTTCTTCGCCACGTTGAGCGACGGAAACGACACGTACGATGGCGGCAACGGCACCGACACGTACAACCTCAGCAACACCGCTGCGGCGGCGACGGTCAATCTGACGACTGGCGTGGCGACGAGTGCGGAGACGGGAACGGACACGCTGACCTCGATCGAAAACGTGGTTGGCAGCAACGGCGTCAACAACATCACCGGCAACGGTGGCGCCAACGTACTGCGCGGCCTGGGCGGTAACGATTTTCTGGACGGCGCCGGCGGCACGGACACGGCTGCGTTCTCCGGCAACATTGCAAGTCACGGCTTCTCGCTCGTCGGCAGCAACCTGGTCGTCACCGACAATCGCGCGGGCAGCCCGGACGGCACCGACACGTTGACCAGCATCGAAGCGGTTCTGTTCGGAACGGCTAGCCTTACGCTGCGGTTGGGCACGAACAATGCCGCGCCTGAAACCGTTAATGGCACCAACGCCGACGAATTGTTGCTTGGCTTCAATGGCAACGACACGCTGAACGCCGGCGGTGGCGACGACACGCTCATCGGCGGCGCCGGCACAGATACGCAAAACGGCGGCACGGGCGACGACACTTTTGTTGCAACTATCGGTGATGGCAATGACACCATCGTCGGCGGCAACAACACCGACACGTTGGATCTCAGCGCCGGCACGGTGGCTGCGTCGGTGAACTTGGGCAGTGTAGCCGCGCAGCTCATCAGCGCACAGTTTGGGACCGACACACTGTCGAGCATCGAAAACGTCATCGGCGGCAGCGCCGGCGACACCCTGACGGGCGCCAACAACGTTTCAAACGTTATCCAAGGCGGCGGCGGCAACGACACACTGAACGGCGGCACCGGCGCCGGAACCGACACCGCGGTCTTCTCGGGTTCGGTTGGAAGTTACGGCTTCTCCTTGGGTCTCGGCACGAACCTGGTCGTCAACGACAACCGCGCCGGAAGTCCGGACGGTCAGGACACACTCAGCAACTTCGAAGCGGTCCAGTTCGGGGCACAAACCTTCACCTTGCGTCAAGGCACGGGCGGCATCGAAACGGTCACCGGTGCCGGCGGGGCCGACTTGCTGCTCGGCTTCAACGGCGCCGATATTTTGGATGGCGATGGTGGTGCCGATGCCATGTTCGGCGGAGCCGGCGCCGATACGTTCCGGTTTAACGACAACGACACCGGCGCGACGGCGTTAACGCGAGACATCATTTACGACTTCCTAGACGGCACCGATCTTCTCGACTTGAGGCTCATCGACGCCATCGCTGGCGGCGCGGACCAAAACTTCATCTTCGCCGGCGAGATCGTTTCGGGTTCATTGGCGAACCAACGGGTCGGATTTTTCTACACCACGATCGATGGTCAAGATCACACCATCATCGAGGGCAACATCCAAGGAAATGCCGGCGCGGCCGACTTCCAGATCGATCTCGTTGGTCACATCACGATCACGAGCGCAGACTTCATTCTTGGTGGCGGGAACATCTAGTGCGGGGTCTGCACGCTGTTTGAATGCATGGGTGCCGGCACGCGAAACCTGCCGGCACAAGGGAAAAGTAAGCTTCGGAACCCGCGCTCGCGCGTTTCGCTTTGGAATGGGGATATAGGATGAAACGGACTCTGAATTTCGCGACGAAGTCGCTCGTTGCTACGACAAGCGCATTGGCGCTGTCGCTAGCCGCCGCATCGCCGGTCTTGGCGCAAGCGGCACCCGGTTTCAACGTGCCCACAGACTCGCCGGCCAGTCCGCTGACGTTCAACAACGTAACGGTTCAACCGTTCACCGCTGAAATGTTGTTGTTCGAAGAATTCGGCACCAAGGCGATACCGGCCTCGACCTGCACCACCTGCACGCCGCTTCCTGTCCCCGCGGATTGCACATCCTCTCCGGCCGGCGCTCAGATTGACGCTTTTATGAATCAACAATTGTGGCCCATCGCGTCGCGCACTGCGAACCAGTCAACGGGGCCTTGGAAAGCCAAGATCGAAGGTTGTCTGAACACGACGCTGGCTACAAGTCCGATCGAAGGCCGCCCGTCGGGCGAATGGTTCGCGCATCAGCGTTCGACCGAGTTTCCCGCCAAAGCCTATTTCCAAACTGTTTCGGCCGGCGCGAGAGCGAACGGCGGTGCTCGCAATTCTCTTCAACGTCACCATTGGGCAGTCGGCGAGTTCAAGCCCAGTGGGCTCTACTACAAAGGCGGCACAAACAGCGGGACGCAAGTTCGGTTTCACCCGGGCCTTCCCGTGCAAGACGCCAACTCGGTGTGGACGTTTGACGGAACGATGCCGCCGAAATTGCTGATGGCACGCTATGGCGAGCCGATTCTGTTCCGCCATTACAATGGCCTGCCGATCGACGTCGCCGCGAACAATGGCTTCGGCATGCACACGCTATCGACGCACGAACACAACGGCCACAACCCGGCCGAAAGCGACGGCTACACGGCGGCCTATTTCTTCCCCGGCCAGTTCTACGACTATCGCTGGCCGATGGTCCTCGCCGGCCGCGATTCCATCAATACCGCCGCGACCGATCCAAAAGCCGGCATGCCGAACGGCGCCGGCGGCACGACGCTGATCCCGGGCGACTATCGCGAAACGATGAGCACGCATTGGTTCCACGACCACATGCTCGATTTCACGGCGCAAAATGTCTACAAAGGCAGCGCCGCGATGATGAATTACTACAGCGCCGTCGATCGCGGCAAAGAAGGCTTTCAGTGCAACTATACCAACGCGGCCAACGCCAATCTCTGTCTGCCCAGCGGCACGGCGCTCGATTGGGGTAATCGTGACTACGACGTGAACCTTCTCATCGCCGACAAGGCGTGGGACGCGACGGGTCAAATGTTCTTCAAACCCTTGAACAAGGATGGGTTCCTAGGCGATCGCGTCCTGGTCAACTGGTCCTACAAGCCGTATTTCAACGTTCGCGCACGTCGCTACCGTTTCCGCATTTTGAATGGCGCCGTCTCGCGCTACTTCAAGTTTGCGCTCGTCACGGCAGCGGGCACGCGCGTGCCCTTCCACATGGTGGCCAACGACGGCAACATCATGCAGAACGCGGTGCCGTTCCCGAACGCGCAAAGCCAAGACCTGCCGCAACAAGGCATCGCCGAGCGTTACGACATCGTCGTGAACTTTGCGCCGTTCGCGGCGGGCACGAAATTGTACCTCGTCAACTTGCTCGAACATCGCAATGGCGCGGGGCCGTCGGCGGAAGTGCCTTTGGCGACCGCATTGAGCGCGAACTATGCCGGTGACCCAGCGGTCGGCCGCATCATGGAGTTCCGTGTTGCCGGTGCACCGCCGACACCCGACCTGAGCATGAACCCGGCCCAGTACGAGGTTGGGGGGAAGACGATGATCCCGCGTCCAACCTTTACCGCAGCGGAACTTGCAACGGCGCGCCGCCGTACGTTCCAGTTCAGCAAGAACAACGGTACCGACGCGCATCCCTGGACGATCGCCACCGACGGCGGCCAAGGCTTCGACATGGATCCGCACCGCATTTCCGCCGCGCCAACCAAAGGCACGGTCGAAATCTGGACGCTCAAAGGCGGCACGGGTTGGGCCCACCCCGTCCACGTCCACTTCGAAGAAGGTCAGATCCTAACGCGCGGCGGTGCCGCCCCGCCGTTGTGGGAAGCCGGCGCCCGCAAGGATGTCTATCGTTTGAGCACGTTCCCGGACTCCACGAACGACGTGACATTCGCTATCCGCTTCCGCGAGTTCATGGGCAGCTACATGGAGCACTGCCACAACACGCAGCATGAGGATAACGCGATGCTTCTGCGCTGGGATATCAGAAACCCCGGTTCGGCAGTGGCAATCCCAACGCCGAAGCAAACATGGGAAGGCACCTTCTACGAGCCGTCGTTCGCCATACAATAAGCCGCGAAGGCACTGAATAAGGCCCGGGATCGCCGTGCGATCTCGGGTCTTAATTGTTCGTTAGCCCGCCGGCCCTATCGCTTGAAGACGAACGGAGCAATTGAAATGAACCCGGTTGTGACGCGTCTCGGTGATGTCCTTCGCGCTGCACTAGTCGCCGGTGCGATCTTCGGGGCCGTTGCCGCTGAAGCGGGCCAGTCCTGGCACGACGGCTATTTTCCAAACGTCGTCTTGACCGATCAGGACGGCAAGAAGGTCAAATTCTACGACGACGTCATCAAAGGCAAAGTCGTTGTCCTCAGCTTCATTTACACAAAATGCAAGGACGTTTGTCCTGTCGATACGGCGCAACTGCGCCAGGTGCACGAACTGTTGGGCGACCGGGTGGGCCGCGACGTTTTCTTCTATTCGATCTCGATCGACCCCAAGAACGATACCCCGGCGGTTCTCAAACGTTACATGCACATGTTCGACATCGGTCCGGGTTGGCGCTTTCTGACCGGCAACAAGGAAGACATCGTCACCCTACAGCGCAAACTGGGCCTGATCGGCGCCGACGTGCCCGTTCTCAAGGAACACAACACCAGTGTCATGCTCGGCAACGAGGCGACCGGGCAATGGATCAAACGCTCGCCCTACGACCACCCCAAGATACTGGCCAACCTGCTGACGGACTCGCTCGGAAAATATGTCGGCGGCAGCAACAAAAGCCTCCAGCCGTTTTCCGTCGCGGCGGAAATCAAAGGCCAGACCCGCGGCGATATTCTCTTTCGTACCCGCTGCACCGCGTGCCACACGATCGGCGGTGGCGACAAGCTGGGCCCGGACCTCAAAGGCGTCGTCGCCGCGCGGCCGCGCGATTGGCTTACGCGCTGGCTGAAAGAGCCGGACAAAATGATCGCCGAAAAGGATCCGGTCGCGTTGGCGTTGAAGGCGCGCTACCGCAACTTGCCGATGCCAAATTTAGGACTCAACGACATCGATGCGGCGGCATTGATCGAGTACCTGGAGAAAGAAGACGGCGCGCAAAAGTCGGCGTCTGAAGCAAGATGCGGCGGCATTGATCGAGTACCTGGAGAAAGAAGACGGCGCGCAAAAGTCGGCGTCTGAAGCAAGCGCCTCGACGGCGAATGTGCCCACCACCAAGGCACCCTAAGTCCATTTCGTCGGTTGCCCGTGGCTCTGCCCAGCTTCGGGCGCTTGGGTGCTGGCGCCTTGCTACCTCCTTTGAGGCAGCCCAGACCAAATTGAGTAAGCCCTGGCACTCACTGTGTAGGGCGGTTGGGCACTGCGACGCCAATCGGGTCGCGACTCACCATAAATTACAGGGACATAACCGTCGCACCTTCGACACCTTGGTTGTCGGCGCTAAATGAACTTATTCCGCAGCCGTTGATAACCTTACCGGTCGTGGTCATTTCGCAACACTTGGTTCGACATTAGGCGCGAAAATAGGGGACACGAAGACAAATACGATTTTAGTCCCTTCGATTCAGATTTATTTTCGTTAAAACTAACGCGGTGGAGAGCCCGGACATTCGAAAATCGATCCGCGGCCCCACGTGGAGTTTAAATGAGCAGAACGCTTTATTTCGCGGTGCGGTGCGCATCGTTCGCAGCAGCATTCATCGGTTCCCAGACGGCCTCGGCCTACGCGGCGGGGTTCGATATCCCGACCGGCGCATCGCCCAGCCCGTTGTTCGGCGCACAGGCATTCACGCAAGAGATGATGTTGTTCGAGGAATTCGGCACAAAGCCCATTCCGGCGTCGACATGCCCGACCTGCACCCCCATGCCGCCGACATCAGGCTGCGGTGGCGCCCCGGCCACGCTTGCGATTGACGATTTTCTGAAGCAAACGCTCAATCCGGCGCCGACGCGTATGGCGAACACTACGGGCCCGAATCCGTGGGCCACAATGGTCGGCAATTGCGTCAAAGCGTTGCCGGTCAGCGCTGGCGAAGGCAGGCCGGCGGGTGAATGGTTTGCGCATCAGCGCTGGAGCGAGTTTCCCGCAAAAGCCTACTTCCAAAGCGCCCAAACCGGCGCGCGCGACAATGGCGGCCTACGCGACGCCTATCAGCGCCATCATTTCGCGGTTGGAGAGTTTAAGCCGGGCGGACTTTATTACAGGGGCGGCACGAACAAGAACACGCAGGTTCGGCTCCATCCGTCGATGCCGGTACAACAGCCGAATTCGGTTTGGACGTTCGACGGCACTCTGCCGCCCAAATTGCTTATGGCACGTTATGGCGAGCCGATATTGTTCCGCCACTACAACATGCTGCCCGTGGATCCTGCGGCCAATAACGGTTTCGGTTTCCACACCATCTCCACCCACGAACACAATGGGCATAACCCAGCCGAAAGCGACGGCTACACTTCGGCATATTTTTTCCCGGGACAATACTACGACTATCACTGGCCGATGATCCTGGGCGGGCACGACACGATCAACACGGCCGCGACCGACATTCGCGCCGGTTATCCTAACGGTACCGGCGGCATCGTAAAAATTCGCGGCGATTGGCGCGAGACGATGAGCACCCATTGGTTCCACGACCACATGCTCGATTACACAGCCCAAAATGTGTACAAGGGCAACGCCGCAATGATGAATTATTACAGTGCCGTCGATCGCGGACGCGAAGGGTTCCAGTGCAATTACGCGAATGCGGCAAATCCCAACTTGTGCCTGCCGAGCGGCACGGGTCTCGACTGGGGTAATCGCGACTACGACGTCAATCTTCTGATCGCCGACAAGGCGTGGGATTCGAACGGCCAACTCTTCTTCAATATATTCAACACCGACGGTTTTTTGGGCGACCGCGCGACCGTGAACTGGGGTTACAAGCCGTATTTCAATGTTCGTGCACGTCGCTATCGCTTTCGCATGTTGAACGGTTCGGTATCGCGTTATTTCAAAACCGCGATCGTGAATCAGGCGGGGCAGCGCGTGCCATTTTATCTGGTCGGCAACGACGGCAACATCATGCAGCACGCCGTTCCCTTTCCGAACGCGCAGTCTAACGATCTACCGAGCCAAGGCATCGCGGAACGCTACGACATCGTCGTTGATTTCAAGGGCATGGCGCCAGGCACGAAGCTCTATTTCGTAAATACGCTGGAGCACAAAGACGGCAAAGGACCGAACAGGGAAATTCCGCTGTCGGAGATACTGAACGGCACCTATCAAGGCGACCCGGTAGTCGGAAAGTATATGGAACTGCGGGTCGTGGCCTACACCGGTACGGACCTCAGCATGGACCCCGCCGATTACGTCGAAGGCAAGAAAACGATGATTCCCTTGCCTGGCTTCACGAGTGCTGAATTGGCGACCGCCCGCCAGCGCACGTTCGAATTCGGCCGCTCGGGTGGCTCCGACAACGCGCCTTGGACGATCAAAACCGACGGCGGCCAAGGCCTAAACATGGACTCCCATCGCGTATCGGCCGCGCCGACCAAAGACACGGTCGAAATCTGGCATCTCAAGAACGGCGGACAGGGATGGTCGCATCCCGTCCACATCCACTTTGAAGAAGGTCAAATCCTTCAACGCGGTGGCGTCGCGCCGCCGCTGTGGGAGAAGTGGGCGCGCAAAGACGTCTACCGCATCGGCAATCTGCCGGACAGCACGGCATCCGTCGACATCGCTATTCGCTTCCGCGAATTCATGGGCACCTATATGGAGCATTGCCACAACACGCAGCATGAAGATCACGCAATGCTGCTGCGCTGGGACATCCGAAATCCCGGCTCGGCGATCGCTATTCCGACCCCTGTGCAAACCTGGGAAGGCACTTTCTACGAGCCCTCATTTGGCCTGACGGCAAGTTCGGGAAGCGGCGGCTCCGGTGGTGGGAATTAATACCGGGGCGGCAGACCCAGTTGTTGCAGTGGAGCGGACCGGTTTGCACCACCGCTTGCCCCGCACGATCGGCGCTGCGGCAACGGCGCTATCGGCACTGGTGCTGATGCTTGCGACGACGATGGCTTGGGCGGGGCAACCTTGGCACGGCGACTATTTCCCAAATGTCGTGCTGACCGATCAGGATGGAAAGAAGGCGCACTTCTACGATGATCTGATCCGCGACAAAATCGTGTCGATCAACTTCGTGTACACGACGTGCCGCGACATCTGCCCCGCCGATACCGCGCGGTTGCTGCGCGTTCAGGAACTGCTCGGCGAGAAAGTCGGGCGCGACGTGTTCATGTACTCGATTTCGATCGAGCCCGAAAAGGATACGCCGGCCGCGCTCAAACGCTACATGCATACTTTCGGCGTCAAGCCGGGTTGGCGGTTTCTCACCGGCGCGAAAGCCGACATCGAACTGCTGCAACGCAAGCTCGGGATGCGCGCGTTCGATCCGGACAAACCTCAAGATCACGACACGAGCGTCATGGTCGGCAATGAAAAAATCGGTCAGTGGATCAAGCGCTCGCTGTTTGACGATCCATTGATCTTGACGAATTTATTGGCCGACACGCTGACCAATTTCTCCGTCGACAGGTCGGGTAAATTGTCGTCCTACGCGGTCGCGCCGCGAATTCCAGATCAGTCGAGCGGCGAATATCTGTTTCGCACGCGCTGTGTGTCCTGCCACAGCATTGGCGGTGGGGATCGATTGGGCCCGGATTTGGCCGGCGTCGCACAGGCGCGTCCTCGCGATTGGCTTGCGCGTTGGCTCAAGGAACCCGACAAGATGATCGCCGAAAATGATCCCGTCGCGTTGGCGTTGAAGGCGCGCTACCGCAATTTGCCGATGCCAAACTTAGGTCTCAATGACATCGATGCGGCGGCACTGATCGAATACCTGGAAAAAGAAGACGCCCGTGCCGCGACGTCTGCAAATCGCGCCGCCAAGGCGTCGTAAGCGTTTCGGCGCAGCGGGCGCGCGTTCGATTACGCCAAAAGCAATCCCTGGCGTGCCATATAGTTGATCGCCGTGTTCACTTGCACTTCCGCATCGGCCGGCGAGAGCTGGACCCTTTCTCCACCTTGACGCAAGTCGCCACTCGCGATTGCGGCGCTGAGATCGTTTGTCAGATCTTGGCGCGAGCGCGTTCCATCCATGCGTGCCGCCAGGAAGCCAACCGCGGGCGGCATCTTCACGGCAACATGATGTTGCGCGGTCACCCAAGGCTGTTTTGTTGCCGCTTCGAGGCGCGCGAGCGCCCACACCTGCGGTGATCCCGTTTCACCGCGGCCCACATGCAGCGGCTGCACGAAAGCATGCGCCTGCTCGCGCCCCAGCAAACCCAGGAGCAATTTTAGCGCGCGCTCGATCACGGGGGGGGCGTCAACGCCGCCGGTCACCTCATCCAGCGTCAGCGTCGCCGGAAAGGCTGCCGCAAGCCGCGCCAACATCGCGGCAATCACCGCATCGGTCGCCGAGATCGTGCCCGACTTTGCATCGGTGAAGGACAGTTTTCCTTTTGCGCTATTGGCGACATCGGGTTTCAGATTGGCGGAAAAATGAAGGCCGCGCAGTTGTGCGAAATCGATCGATGATGGCGTGCGCGCCAGTCGTTCCGCGCGGACCAAAAGCGAGCGCCGGAAGGGCCTGCCCGAAAATAAGTCCGAGTACTGCTGCAGCGATAACGGGTCGTCGCCCGCCATGGCGCGGATTTGCTGCTCGACGGATGGGTACAAATACTCGGGCAACGCTGTCGAAACCTCGCCGTCGCAAAGGTAGGCAAGGCCCGCGGCTCCGGCACGCGACGCGAATTCGTTGAAGTAGCAGGGCGTATTGTTTTCGGCCAAGAACTCGCCAAGGATATAGGCCGATGCCGCTTTCGTCATTTTTTGCGCTTCATTGCGCAACAGCGTCGCATAAGGACTGGCGCCCCCCAGCGGCTCCGCGATCTCCGTTAGTGCCCGGCGGGCTTTGGCGACGCGCTCGTCGGGCGTACCTGTGGTGCCGGCGTGAAAGAGGCAAATATCGCGAATGATCTGGCGCATGTGCCAACCCGGCAACACATTGTAGCTGATCGCCGCCACGCCGTTTGGCGACAGGCTCTCGCCGCAAATGCGCAAGATTGCATCTTGCGCCGTCTTGGGCACCCAACTGAACACGCCGTGACAAATAATGTACTCGAACTCGTGCTTGTCGAACGATGCACGCGTGAGATCGCCGTGCCGGATGGCGATATTTTTCAAGCCGAGCTCTGCAACCCGCTTGGAGCCTTCCTCCACGTGCCGTTGCGAAAGGTCGATGCCCAGAAAGTAGGTATCCGGGAATCGCATCGCCAAAGGAATCAAATTGCCGCCTTTAGCGCAGCCCAGCTCCAAAACCCGCGTGTTCGCGATCCGCGGCGCTTCCAGGCCGAAAATCTGCGCCATGGCCGCCATTTGGCTCGGCTGGGTGTATGAGAAAGGAAGCGAAGGGTAGGGCAGTTGGTCGTAGTTCGCCTCGGTACGGCTTCCACCCAGCATTGCGCCGTTGACGGAATTCGCGCGTTCTTCCGCACTCATGTGACACCTTTTGTGCGCGCTGGGGCGCCCGGATGAGATCGGCAGAACCAAGCCGAGTAAGGGAAAATTAACGCGAAGGGTAAACTAATCGCTAATGGTCGATGATCGGCTGGCATTGGCCGATAGGGGCTGCCCGGGTCGAATTTTCGGTTTGCGGCCGAAATACGAGATTACGACGGTATGCGGCCCCCAGTACAATAGCCACCGGAGGAGCTTCGTGCCCAATTTCGCTTACGAAGCCGCAGGCCCGGATGGAGGGATCGCGCGGGGTGTGGTGGACGCGCCGAACCGCAGTGCAGCGGTTGAGCGCATCCTTGCGCTCGGCCGCACGCCCGTGCGCGTCGTCGAGCAGAGCGGGGCGGCACTGTCGGCGGCGCCGGGAAGCGTTGGTTTTTTTCCGCACTGGGGCCAGACTCAAGAACGCCTGACTCTTCTACAGGAATTCAGCATCTTGTTGCGCGCAGGCCTCAGCGTCGAGCGCTCGCTTGTTGCGATGCAAGGGTTGACGAACAAGCCGCGCACAAAAGCGACGATACAGAATTTGCTCGAAGGATTGCGCGGCGGCGAACCGCTGTCGACGGCGATGCGCCGCACCGACGCGCTGTTTCCGGAATCGCTGCGTAAACTCGTGGTGGCAGGCGAAGCGAGCGGCCGTTTGCCGGAAGTGATGGCGCGGCTGTCGACGGCCCACGCCCGCAACAAAGAACTGAGTGACCGCGCCGTTTCGGCGCTCATCTACCCGGCGCTGCTCGTTGTCGTGATGTTCGCGGTGCTCGTGATGATTTTCACCGTCGTTCTACCGGGACTTGAACCTCTGTTTGCGCAAAGCGGCGCCGCCTTGCCGTGGCCCGCTGCACTGCTCCTGGGCATATCGCATTTCTTGAGCGCCTTCGGCTATTGGCTGGCCTTTGCTTTGGTCGGCGCTTTGGCGGCTGGACTCTACGCGCTACGCCAACCCGGCGTTCAGTTCGCCATCGATCGCTGGGCCACCGGGTCGCGTCTGCTTCTTAATCTGCCGCGCCACTATCAGGCGGCGCAGTTCTGCCGCAATCTCGCAATGTTGCTCGACGGCGGCCTGCCGCTTAACCGCGCCCTCGATGCGGCGCAGGCGGCAATCACGAACGGCTACATCCGTCAGCGCCTGTCGAAAGTCGTCGAAACGGTCAAACACGGCCGCACGTTGAAAGCAGCACTCGAAGCGTCGGATGTCTTTCCCCGCGTCACCGTCGAGTTTGCGGCCGTCGGCGAAGAAACCGGACGCCTTGGCCCTATGCTGGGCGAAGCCGCCGACATTCTCGACCGCGACGTTCAAACCAAACTCGATCGTATGTCGGCCTTGTTGCTGCCAGCCGTCACGATATTCCTCGGCATCGTGGTCGCCATCATCATGAGCGGCGTTGTTAGCGGCATCCTCGCCGCCAATGACATGGCGCTTTAGTCCCATGACGCGCGCGCACACGACAATGGCCGGTTACACCTTGCTCGAACTTTTAGTCGTGCTGTCGATCATCGCCTTAATCGCCGTTGTCGCCATCCCCGCCGCCGGAGGTTCGGTCGAACGCATGACGTTGAGCAGCGATGCCCGCGCCATGACCACACAACTGCGGCGCCTGCGCGAACAAGCACTCGACACCCAGTCCGATATTGTTCTGACCGTGTCGGGATCGGCCGCCAACGTCGCAAACGTATCCGGCGCCGAAGCGATTGCGATGTCCTCCGGAACGTCGCTGGAAATCTCGCCGCGCTTCACCATCGCGTGGGACGGCACGGTCAACGGCACCATGCGCCTGTCGCGCGGGGACGCCGCCGCTCGCATCGTCGCCGACCGCTTGACCGGCCGCCTGGTCGTGGAGGCATCCCGATGACAGGCGAGCGCGGCTTCACCTTGGTCGAGACGCTGGTGGCTTTTGCCATCCTCGCCGTCGTTCTCGTTGCCCTCTACGATGCGATGGGGACGAGCTTTCGCACCTTTCACGCCGCCGCCGAAGTGAACGAAGCTGTCTTGATTGCACAGTCGCAACTTGACCGCATTGTCGCGTTGAAACGTTTGCCGGACGAAACGCAGGGAAAGGTCGACGGCACACCCTTTCAATGGCGCCTCGACATTCGTCCTCAAAGCGAAGCCCAAGAAAAACAACAGGCGAACTCACCGTTAAGCGCCGTCACCGTGCGCCTGGACGTGACGTGGCCTGGCCGGGCGCGGGCGCAAAGCGTTTCGCTCGAGCGCTTGCTGCTCGTGCCGCGGCAGCCGGGCGGGTAAACCATGAAACAACGCAAAGATCATGGCTATTCGCTGGTCGAACTCTTGGTCGTACTGGCCTTGCTCGGTTTCATTTCCATCGCTGTCGCCGGCGGCGTGCGCTTCGGATCGCGCGCTTGGGAAAAAAGCGGCGCCAACGTCGATCTGATCGAGCGTATGGACGGCGCGCAGACCTTGTTGCGCACCTTGCTGCAGCGTGTCGTGCCGCGCGAGTTGGATCCGAACTTCTCCATCGACCCCAATCTCTTTGCCGGTGCGCCCGACAGCCTGTCGTTCACGGCGGGCGCTCCCTCGGCATTCGGATCGAACGGTAATGCCCATTTCCAATTGCGCGTCATCCGCGATGCCAACCTGCAAAGCCTAAGTCTGTCGTGGCGCAGCGCCAACGCAACCGCACCGGCACAGCAACAGCGTCTCATCGCCGGTGCGCGCACCATTACCTTCGCCTACGCGACGCGCGATCAAGCCGGCCGCATGGCTTGGACCGACACGTGGACGGGGCAGTCCGGCGCGCCCGCGCTCGTCATGATCCGCGCCACTTTCCCGGAAGGATCGCAGATGCGCTGGCCTGAGCTGATCGTGCGCCCACGCGTGGCGCGCGACCCGTCTTGCATCTATGACCCCGTAGCCTTCAGTTGCCGCCATGCGTGAGGAAAACCTGATCGTCGATCTGAGTGCGCCTGCGCGCCTGGCCGACCTGCCGGACATCGCGGCAAAGTTCTTTGCGTGGTGGAAAAGCGAACTGCGCGCGTTGCTGCCATGGGGTGCGTCGCAAGCGCCGCAGCGGCAGAGCCTGGACGTCTCGCTTTATTTGCGCCGCAATCACTGGTTCTTGAAGTCGCAATCGGACGCTGTCGATCCGTTGAGCCTCGACACGAACGCAAGCGATGCCGAGCTTTCCGATCAAATCATGCACTCTCAAGGCGAACTGCCGCTGTCGCGCCTTACGGTTCTATTGCCGCGCGATCAAGTGTTGCTGCGCCGCCTCGAACTTCCCCAAATGGCCGAAGCCCGTCTTCGCCAAGCGGTTGAGTTGCAAATCGACCGTCTGTCGCCGTTTAAGTCGGACGCCGTGCGTTTTGCCGCCAAACTCGCCGGCCGCGATGTCGTTCAAGGCACGATGCAGGTCGACGTCGCCATCGCACCGCTCGCGCGCGTCGAGCCGGTCGAGCGGAGGTTGAAGTCGCTGGGCTATACGCCCATGGCCATCGACGTCGAAGGCGACAACGGTATTGCGCTCGGCTTCGATTTGCGCGCGCCGCTGAGTCAGGAAGTGGTGCGCGCGCGGCGGAACACGAACCTTGCACTGGCCACGGGTGCAGCGCTTGTCTGGGGGCTTGCGATCTTTGCCTGGAATGACGCGGGCGAGCGCGAGATCGGAGAATGGCAAGCGCGCATCGCAGATCTTCGCCCCGCCGCGGAACGCTCTGCCGGCGTTCGCCGCCAGATGGAAGCGATGATGCTGCCAGTAAGCATGGCCAATGTTCACGACGCCGCGCTGCCACTCGCAATTCTGAACGAGTTGACGAACGTTCTGCCCGAAACGACGCGGGTGGTCGATCTGAAAATCGAGGGTGTCGACGTGCGCTTGTCGGGCTTGGCAACGAACGCACCGGAATTGATCGGCATGCTGGAGGCGTCGGCAAAATTCAAAGACGTCAAGTTCCTCTCGCCCGTCGTGCGCAAACCCGACAGCACCATCGAACGCTTTGAAATTGCGCTGCATTTGGAAGGGGCGGGGCTGTGACGCTGATACTGTCCCCTCAGCGGCAGAGACTGCTCGCCCTCGTTCTCGCCGTCGTCGCGCTTGCAGGTCTATGGTTTCTCGTTGCGGCGCCGGTTTGGGCATCGATCGACATACACCAAGAGCGCGTGAGCATGCTGCGCCGCCAAGTGCAAACGCTGGAGGCTTTGGCCGCCGCCGCGCCGAAATACGATGCGCTGGCCCGCAAAGTCTCGGCAAACCCCGAAGTGCGCGCGCTCACCTTCGTCGCCGCGCAGCCCAGCGTCGCCGTCGCCGACCTTCAGGCCGAACTCAATCGCATTTTCACATCGGCCGGCGCGGTCGTTTCCACCAGCCAAGCCTTGCCGGACATCGCGGAAGGCGGCGTCGAGAAAATCGCCGTGCAAACGACCATCGAAGTGAAGATCGCGGCCCTCGTCGATGCCTTGCATGCCATCGGCGTCGCGCGGCCTCTGCTCAAAATCGAAAAACTTGCGGTGAAAGAACCGGACGGCGAATGGGTCAATCCGTCCGGCGCCAACGTCGCCAACACGCTAATCGTCGACCTTGTCGTGTCGGCCCATCTGCGCCGGCCATGAACATGTCCAACCCCGCAACACTGACGCGCTGGCTGACCCTCGCACTCGCTGCCGGTTTCGTGACGTTGGTGGCGGCCTTCGTGCCATCGCCGTTGCGCCTGTTCGATCTGTTCGACGCCGCGCCGGAACTCGAAGTGCACGCGCCGCCGCAGTTAAAAATGACAGCCATGCCGCCGCAAGCGTCTTTCGCTGCGATCTCCGCTCGCCCGATATTCAACGCCGGTCGCAAGCCTGATCCGCAAACGGCTGTGTCCGCATCTTCATCGCTCGCCACACAGCCCGTGCAAGGCGACCTGTCACAATTCAGGCTCGTCGGCATCGTCACCGACAGTGTCACGCAACGCGCTCTCATCGCCCGCGCCGGTCAGCCGACCTTAAGACTGAGTCCCGGCGATAGGCTGGCCGGTTGGCGTATCGAGAAGATCGATTCCACCGGCGTCGTCGCGACCAGCGAGGGACGCTCCACGAAGATTGTTATTCCTAGATCTGAGCTGCGAACGGCAACCCCCTAAATAGAAACATATCGCGCCGCAGCGTTCCGTTATCGCAGCCGCGCGCACGCGCTCATTAACTTGCGTGTGGCAAATGCACGTGTTCACGTCGTTTCTCGGGCGCAATGCGATTCGTGCGCCTGAGGGGATATCGAGCGTGCGTGCGCATCAGGTGCGGGGAATAATATCGCTTTGCGGCGGTGGCGATGGGCGTTCGCTCAAAGCGGCGATCGCAGTGCTGTGCGTTCTTTCGCTCGTGTCTTGCACCGCGGCGGAGGCACCCATGACCTCGCCGCAAACACCACCGGAAACCCAGCAGGCCGCCCCTCCGCCGCCTGCCGCCGTCATCATCGACGAAGGTGACGCCGAGCGCGGACCTAAGACGGAAATCTTCACCGCCGACGACCGGCAATCGCTGCCGCCGATGCGTGCGAAGAATTCCGGCGGCGCTCCAGGCGACGTCACGCTCGACTTCGCGGATGCGGACGTCAAAGACGTGGTGCGGACTGTCCTGGGCGACATTTTGAAGGTGCCGTTCTCGATCGACCCTCAAATCCAGGGCAAGGTAACCCTGAAAACCAGCGCGCCCTTGCGCAAGGAAGACGTCATTGCCACGCTGGAAACGGCGCTGAAGGTGAACGGCGCGGTCATCGTACGGGCGGACAATGTCTACAACGTCGTCCCCGCCGCCGAAGCGCAAAAGCGCGTGGACGGCTTCGATCTCGTGGGTACGGCGGCGGCGCGCCAGCCCGGCTACGGCGTCGAAATCGTGCCGTTGCGCTTCATCGCTGCCGTCGAAATGAAAAAAATACTGGAACCCGTCTCGCCCCCAGGCGGGGTCCTCTCGACCGACACGACCCGCAATTTCGTCTTCATCGCCGGCACGGGCCCGGAACGCGCCACGATGCTCGATACGATCAGATTGTTCGATGTCGACTACATGCGTGGCATGTCCTACGCGCTCGTGCGCCCCGATCATGTCGACGCGCCGGCACTGGCGCAGGAACTCGGTCGCGTCTTCGCCACGACGCGCGGGCCCAGCGCAAGCCTCATCCGCTTTGTGCCGCTCACCCGCCTCAACACCCTGCTTATCGTCTCGCCGCGGGCAGCGCTCTTGAAAGACGTCACGCGCTGGGTCGCAAAACTCGACGTACCGCCCACAGGGCCCGGACGCCACATTTATTACTACCGTCTGCAAAACGCGAAGGCCGAAGACGTGGCGCGCGCTCTGGCTTCCGTCTACGGTACGGCCGTCGATCTTGCGGCCGTGTCCGACGATGACGGCGGCAATTTCAATCCGGCCGATGCGGCGTTGGACGGCGGACTTCAATCATCGGGCGCCGCCGAGCCCAACGTCGCCGGCACGCCCGCAACCATAAGCGCCCGCCCGCAAGAAAGCGGCTTACGCGGCAGTACCGGAACCGGCCCCCACATCGCCATCGATCAAGCCAACAACGCGTTGATCGTGCGCGCCGAAGGTTCCGAATACGCCTCGCTCGAACGCTTTCTCAAAGAGATCGACGTCGCGCCCGATCAGGTATTGATCGAGGTTACGATTGCCGAGGTCTCGCTCAACGACACGCTGAAATACGGCGTCGAGTGGTTCTTCAAAAACAACGGCGAAAAATTCAACCTCAGTAAAACC
>JAIOQG010000332.1 GCA_021413465.1 Alphaproteobacteria bacterium
GGTGTCCAGCTCAGTTATTCGTGATCCGGTGACGACAACCTTTTCAGTGCGCGATCCGCCCCGACTGTCGCGCCGCATCCTATAGCCGCGATCCGCATAGTCGACTTCCGGAAAGGCTACGGCGTCGTCCTGGATTTTTAGGACTCTGCCGCGGTGGAACCGGCCGTCGCGCGCATACTCGTCCGCCGTCGCAAGGGCATTTAGGAAGGCAGCCTTTCGCGCTTGCGCTTCATATTTTGCTCTGTCGGCGACCGTGAAGTGCACGAGCCAATAGTTGGAACCTGCGCGCGATATAGCGTCGAGAAGTGTTCCAATGCGGGCAAGATCGCGGACTTTTACGATGACGATTTGTTCGGCGAAGTAGGAGCGCTTCGCGTCGGCCGCTCGGCGTTCGTTGTCGGACATTTCCAGTCGGCCAGTTTTCACGTCGTCCGTGGCGATGTCTGTCGCTGGGACTTGCGACGCCTTTAAGGCCGCGATGATATTGCGCATGGTTGCGGCCGTCTCTTTGACCGCATCGAGCGACACGTTGGCTTCGATGTAGATCGACGCCGTGATCTCCGCCTGGTCGGGCGTGAATCTTACTTCGCCGCGCCCTTCGATCGCGTACATGTCGGGCACGCGCACAAGTTTTATGATGACGATTGAAGCGGCCAGCAGTGCAACAAACATCACCGCGGCCCAGATTCCGGTTTTCATGTGCCCTCTCCCACGCGCCCGCTAGGCCGACATAGTTTACACGATGGCGCGGGCACTGTCTGCGCGGGCGGCGGGGCACATTTTTGCACTGCACCTAACTGCGCTCGCCGTTGGGTGGCGCCTGATTTCAGCGGACGGACCGGGAACGCGGGCAATGTTCTTGCGGCGTTAAGGACGCGGCGGGATTAGAGGCAACACCCGGCCGGCGGTGTGACGGTGTGACGGCCTCATGCGCTTGTGAATCGGTGGGGCGCATGGTCTTGTTTGCGTCTGTTTCGTAGGTTTTTCAGGGGAATGTAGGGTCTATGGATATCGTTTGGCTCGCTGGAATCGTTATTACCGTGGCCACCGGCATCCCGGTTTTGTGGCAGTTGAGGCGACACCCAAGGGGTCTGCTGATTCTGTTCTTCGCCGAAATGTGGGAACGTTTTTCCTACTACGGCATGCGCGGCTTGCTGATTTTCTATCTTACGCAACAGTTCTTGTTCGATGACACATTTAGCCAGGGCCAATACGGCGCATATACCTCTCTCGTCTATCTTATGCCGCTCATCGGCGGATACCTCGCGGATCGTTTCATCGGCACGCGGAAGGCAATTGCGTTTGGCGCGATGTTATTGGTCGCCGGGCATTTCACAATGGCGATCGAAGGGGAACCGGCGACGCAAGTTTTGACCTATGGTGGCCAGAGCTACGACTTCAAAGTCACGGGCCGCATGGAAGAACGCGCTGCCCAGATAATTGTTGACGGCAAGGGATACGATTTTGGAGCAAATGCCGATGGCGATTTCCAAATCAAAGGAGCGCCC
This sequence comes from Alphaproteobacteria bacterium, assembly GCA_021413465.1. Classification (GTDB taxonomy): domain Bacteria; phylum Pseudomonadota; class Alphaproteobacteria; order Micropepsales; family Micropepsaceae; genus SZUA-430. Next base: position 1,509 of record JAIOQG010000332.1, read on the forward strand.
GAAGGCGGCGTTTTGCCAGCGGTTTTGCAGAAAGGTTCCTATGTGCTTTCCGTCAAAGGTCGCGACCCCTTCTATGTGAACGTGTTCTATCTCGCGCTCGCTTTGATCATCATGGGCGTTGGATTCTTGAAAGCAAATATTTCGACGATCGTTGGACAACTTTATGGCCAGGGCGATCCGCGTAGAGATCCAGGATTCACACTCTACTACTATGGCATCAATTTGGGTGCGTTCTGGGCATCGCTGGCGTGCGGCTGGCTGGGCACCAATCTGGGATGGTACGCGGGCTTTGGCGCAGCCGGACTCGGTATGGCGCTGGGGTTTGTGGTGTTTGGAATCGGCAAGCCCCTACTTGAAGGGAAGGGGGAGCCGAGCGATCCCGAATTGATCAAGAAGCCCTTCATCGGCCCCATCAACATTGAGTGGCTAATCTATATCTGTGGCTTGGCTGGCGTCGCGGTCGTGTATTTGCTTGTTCAGCGTCAACCGCTGGTGCAGTTCCTGCTGTTTTACGTCGCAAGTCCCATCGTTTTCATTTATTTCTTCTACTACCTGATTACGAAGGGGACGTGGATCGAGGCGGCTCGAATGCTGCTTGCGCTCATTCTGATCGGTGCATCCGTCTTGTTTTTCACGCTGTTCGAGCAAGCTGGGTCCTCGCTCAACCAATTTGCCGAACGCAACACAATTCTAAGCTTGGGCAGCGTTGGGATCACCGCTGCGCAAACGCAGTCGTTCAATTCTGGCTTCATATTGCTTCTCGCACCACTTTTCTCGGCAGTGTGGGCCTATCTGGGGCGCTTTGACCTCGATCCGAATCCGGCGCTCAAATTTGGGCTCGCGATGCTGCAAGTTGGTGCAGGATTTCTTGTTTTGGTCTGGGGCGCTAGTTTTGCGGATGCGAGTTTCAAAGTGCCGTTGATTTTCTTGGTGCTCGCTTATTTGTTGCATACGACCGGCGAGTTGTTTCTGTCGCCGGTTGGATTGTCCCAAATGACCAAGCTGTCGCCGCCTGCGCTGGTTTCGACAGTCATGGCGACGTGGTTCCTCGCCTCGTCGTGGGCGCAACAGCTTGGTGCGATGGTCGCCCAGATGACGGCCGCCGAAACCGTCGCAGGCCAGGTGCTGGACCCAGAGAAAGCGCTGCACACTTATGTCGGCGTGTTTCAGTCGCTCGGGTATTTCGGGTTGGCCGTTGGAGGAGTGTTGATCGTGTTGTCACCGATCCTGCGTTACCTCGCCTTTGAAGTGTCGACAAAGGCGGCCCGGACTCAACCGGCCGAATAGCCACCTAAATTCTCAAACCCTTCAGCGCCACAGCGGAAACGTTGTGGCGCTTTTCACATGTGCGGGCGAATGAACGCTTCCCGAGCGGGCCTTGCGGCTCGCTTCGGGTTCGGTTTGACGATGCCGCCTTGACGGCTCCGGTATTTAGTGACACTGTGCGTGTCACTATCTTACGGAGAAGCCGAGATGAAGATGCTGCGCACGCCCGATGCCCGCTTTCAAGCGCTGCCCGACTATGCCTTTGCACCGCATTATCTGAACATTCGCGACGCAGACGGCACGGAGATGCGTCTGCACTATGTCGATGAAGGTCCGCGCGATGCGGCGCCGGTTTTGATGCTGCACGGCGAGCCGTCGTGGTCGTTTCTTTATCGCAAGATGATCGCCGGGCTTGTCGCCAAGGGACATCGCGCGGTGGCGCCCGATCTTATCGGCTTCGGCAAGTCGGACAAACCCACCGAGCAAAGCGACTATACGTTCGAGCGGCACGTGAAGTGGATGAGCGATTGGCTCGTCGCCACGAACCTCAAGAACATCACTCTGTTTTGCCAAGACTGGGGCGGCTTGATCGGGCTGCGGCTGGTGGCGGCGTTTCCCGAGCGCTTCGCGCGCGTCGTCGTCGGCAATACGGGTTTACCCGTGGGCACGGGTATGACCGACGGTTTCAAGCAGTGGCTTGAGTTCAGCCAATCGGTGCCGGAGCTTCCCATCGGCGAGATCGTTTCGATGGGCACGAAGCATGGTTTGAGCGACGCGGTGAAGGCGGCCTATGTGGCGCCGTTTCCGGACGAAACGTATAAGGCCGGGGCACGGCGCTTTCCCGCCCTCGTGCCGGTGACGCCGCAGCACGGATCGGTTGCCGAAAACAAAGCCGCGTGGGAAGTGCTGGCGAAATTCAACAAACCGTTTCTGACCTTGTTCAGCGATTCCGATCCCGTCACTAAAGGCGGCGAGCGTGTTTTTCAGGAGCGCGTGCCGGGCACGAAGGGCCAGGCGCACAGCATCATCAAGGATGCCGGACATTTCCTGCAGGAAGATGCGCCGGATGCGTTGGTCGAACACCTGCACACCTTTATCACCGGCACGAGGTAGCGCCATGAAAGTCGACAACGCAGTTTATCCGACCGGCGAACAGCTGAGCGAGGCGGTGGCCAAGGGCGTCAACACGCCGATCGTGATGCTCAACCTCCTAAAGTTCAAAGACAAGTCGGCGTACAAGGACGGCCGTGCGGACGATGCGTCGGGGCGCGATGCCTATAATCGCTACGGCGTGGAAATGCTGAAATTCGTGACGGAGAACGGCGGGCGCATTCTGTTCTCCGGCGAGATCAAGTCGCTCGTGATCGGCGGCGTCGAAGAGTTGTGGGACATGGTGGCGCTGGTTGAATATCCCTCGTCGGCGGCGTTCACCAAGATCGCGATGGCGCCGGAAGTGGCGAAGATCGGCGTGCACCGCGAGGCGGGATTGGCCGGGCAGCTGCTGATTCAATGCGTGCAAGGCGGCGGTCGTTAGGCTTAGCGGTTCGGCGGCGTTGATCGGCGCGCTGAATCTGATACGGGATCGATATGCTCGAGCGTAAGGCAACTTCGAAGACGCAAGTGGATGGGCGGCGCGCGCGGGGCGCCGACAACCGGCAGCGCATCGTGGATGCGCTGCTGAAGCTTGTCGAAGGCGGTTCCGTGTCGCCGAACGCCGAGCAAGTGGCCGCCGAAGCGGGCGTGGGCCTGCGCACGGTGTTCCGGCATTTCGCCGACATGGAAAGTTTGCGGCGCGAAATTTCCGAGCGCATGACGGCGGAAATTCAACCCATCATCGACCAGCCGTTCGAGTCCGATATTTGGGTCGAGAAGTTGGCCGAGTTGATCGAGCGGCGGGTGCAGGCGTTCGAGCGTTTATTGCCGTTCAAAATCGCCGGCGATGCCCATCGCCATCGTTCGGCCTATCTGACCGCCGAGCAAGGCATGCTGGTCAAGACGCAACGCGCGGCGTTGCGCGGCGTGCTGCCGGCCAAGATCGCCGAGGACAAGCCGCGCTTCGAGGCGCTGGACCTGTTGCTCAGTTTCGAGGCCTGGCGCCGGTTGCGGCGCGATCAGGGTCTGTCGGTGCGCGACACGCGCGCGGCGATGCGCTTGGCGGCCGATGCTTTGACTTCGTC
>JAIOQG010000313.1 GCA_021413465.1 Alphaproteobacteria bacterium
GGCCATGACGGCCCGCATCGCGTCCGTGTCCTGGCTTTCCCAAACACCTTCCATAAGGTTTCGGAACACGTGATCCACGCGCACACACTGATCGGCTTTGGTTTGCTTGCTCCGTCGAAGGACGGAGCGAGCCCGTTCCAAATGGAACGCCAATGCTTTGACGCACCGATATGTTTAATCCCTAGGTGGGTTGGGAATAGAGTGCCTGCCGAGTGACGGATTAACCTTCCAGCATTCGCATTGGAAAGGCCATGTGGCCGATCTTGAACGTTTGTGAATTCGGCCGCCTCACGATCGACAATACCAAGGCGCATCATCACCCTTTAACAGCTCGCACTGCCTCACGCGCGTTGCGCGCCAGCGCTTGTACTGCTCGGCCTTTGCCTTTGCGGGCGCCGGGTCCTCGCGAAGCTCGGTATTGCGGGGCGAAGGCGACATTCCCCGCGTCGTCGCCGATATCGCCCGGCAAACCCCTAACAGCGCCAAGCTTGTCGTGGTCGTCTCGGCGAGCGAGGGCAGCACGGCTGTGCTCATCTGCAAAGCGTGCAGTCAATCCGCTTATGAGCAACTCAATGAACCGTATCGCTGTATGCACTGTCGCAAGCGGAAGTCTCTTCTTTCACGAAGCAGTCAAACCAGTCGAAAATCTCGTTCCACATATGGCGGATATTGCCGGGGCTGGAGGGGCCGTGGCCTTCGCCCCAGTAGCGGAGGAGTTTGGCGGGCTTGCCAAGCTTGTTGAGCGCGACATACATGCGCTCATATTGCTGAAGCGCGAATGCGTCCATGTCGGAATGGATTAGCATGATTGGCGCTGAAACTTTCGGCGCGTTGAGAAGCGGGCTCAGGCGGAGATAGACGAGCGGGTCTTCATAGGGCTTCTTGCCGATCGGGAAGTTCGTCCCTGCCGTCGATTCATAGCGGCCGGCCGAGGCGGAGAAGCCGAATTCATGCGCGTAAAAATTCTGAACATAGGTTGCGTCGAAATAGTGCACATACATGTCGGACCAGCCGTTCAAGGACACTGTCGCCTTGAAGAGCGGCATTTGCGTTGCGAGCCACAGCGAGGAGAATCCGCCCTGGCTGATGCCCAGAAGGCCGACGCGTTCGGGATCGCCATAGCCCTGATCGACGAGCGCCTTGACGGCCTGCTCGGTCATGCTCGCCATGCCGCCGAGCGGGCCGTCCTTGGTTTGCGTCAGTTCGGCAGAGGTGTTGGGTTGAATGACGATGTAGCCTCTCGCCGCGAGCAGATGCTCCGAATACGGACCCGGACGTCGGCCGATCGCGTCGAACTGCTGCGATGAGGCCCTCATGCAGATTGCCCCGCGGTTCGGATAGATCTCGACAATGACGGGGTAGCGCTTGCCCTTCTCGTAGCCGGCGGGCAGAAGCACACAGCTTTCAAGCTCGCCCTCGCCAACATGCGAGGTTGCTTTATACTTGATCGTCATCCATTTGGTTTTCTCGACATTCGCCATATGCGCGTTGAGCTTGGCGAGCACAGTCTCGCGCCCATCGGCATCTGCGAGGATCAAGTCCGCGCCGTTCTCGTGGTCATGGCGGAAGAGCACCGCGCCCGCTTTGACGGCGCCGCCCAGAAACTCGGCATCGGGGGCTGGCGAGGCGACGAGAATAGCTTTGTCCGCCTCAAGATCGATGAGCGCGAAGCCGGGCGCTTCCTTGTCCTCGCTGACGAGGATCGTCTCCTTGCCAAAAGGGCGATGCAACGTCGAATAGCGCATTGCATTCGGCAGG
>JAIOQG010000314.1 GCA_021413465.1 Alphaproteobacteria bacterium
TTGACGAAAAAACGTCTCATCACCGCTTGACAGTGAAAAAGGTCGAGCGTAAAAGCCGCGTCCCTTGCGCGAGGTTTGCCTTGCGCGCGAAACGGAAAACAGAGCGACGCATGAACGGAAGATCGAAAAATCGACTGAGCGTAATCGGCCAAGGCGTCACCGCGCCATGCGTCGACGCGCGCGCCGCTCACGGAGGGGCCTTCTAACGGAAGGCTGTCCGGTCCGAATCTTTGGACCCCTCCGCAAGCGCAAGCTTCGGAGGGGTTTTTCATGTCTCCTCCACGCAGGAATTGCAGTGCAGGCTTGGGTTTTAAGCCCGAGCGAGGAGACCCGGATCCTTTAAAAAAGCGCGGGGCCTGCCGGAGGGAACGGGCGAGGAAACTCGCGTCCACCGATGGCAGGGTGAGCATTTCGGCTCACTCGGCGGCGCGCCGTATCGCCTGAGCGCCGCGACAAATTCATTTAATCCGTAGACTGACGAATGGCCGCAATTGCCGCGGCCGAAAAGTTCCACGCTTGCCAAGCCGAAGCTTGCGGAAGTTCCGCCCGCCTTCGCCCAAGTGGGCTTCGGCGAGGCAGCCTTCGCATGCCTTGCAAGCGAAGGCTGGTGGTGAAGAACTCGGTTACTTCGTTTCGACGACCCTCCCACATTTGGGGGCGAGCCGGTTTCGGCGATTTCCCCTGGGAAGCCTTATTTCTGCCCCAGACGTGGGGCAAACGTGAATCCGGCTCGCCGAGCCGTAGCTTGCGAGGGCATCACCCGCCTTCGCCCTGCGGGCTTCGGCGTGGCAGCCTTCGCATGCCTTGCAAGCGAAGGCCGGTGGAGAGAATCGCGCGCCTGTTGCCCGGCGTCGGACGGAGGTTCGAGTCCTCCCGGCAAGCGGCAACGCCCCGTAGCTCAGCGGCACGAGCGGGCCGGCAATAGTCGCGCGATCCTCGCCACCGGAGATTTCTTAGAATCAACGGTGGTGAAGAGTTCGGATACTTCGTCAACGCCAAAAGCGGGACCATCCGTCCTGCAGGTCCGCAAGAACCAGAGCTTGGTCTCGTAACGAGATGACTTCGAGTCCGGCATCAGTCCGCAAGCATCCAAGCGCACCTTCGGCCTACGATCCGCTTGAACCTACGTCCAAAAGACGATCAAGCGGTGCTACGTCCGCACTCGACCGTTCCCCGTTGCCTTTAATTCGTGCTTGGCTTGCCGAGCCGTAGCTTGCGAAACGTTCGCCCGCCTTCGCCCAAATGGGCTCCGGCGCGGCAGCCTTCGCATGCTTCGCAAGCGAAGGCTGGTGGTGAAGAGATCTGTTACTTCGCTAGTCCGAGGGTCGCGGGGTTCGAATCCCCGCCGTCACGCGCAAGCGTGGCGTAGCTCAGCGGTAGAGCATCGGAAGCCCGCAAGGGCAGTACAGTCTCGACTGTTCCCCAGCCTGTCCGCCGAAGCTTGAGCGAAGGTGGGCGACTAATTTCACGGCACATTGCCCAGCAAATAGGCATTTGCCCGTGTGGACAGCAGCAACTGCACAGAAGTAGGTCTTCACGCCGCAACTTCAGCGCCGCCGCGCATCCATCACGGAGAATCGACTATGGCCGAAAGCGCCTTCAACGCTGCCGACACCGCATGGATGTTGGTCGCGACGGCCTTGGTTCTGATGATGACCTTGCCGGGCCTGGCGCTGTTTTACGCCGGCATGGTGCGCCGCAAGAACGTGCTGGCAACGATGGTGCAATCGGCGGCGGCGACCGCGCTGGTGTCGATCCTTTGGGTGATCGCCGGCTATTCGCTCGCCTTCGTTGGCGGCGGCAGCGTCATCGGCACGCTCGATCGCTTCCTACTACTTGGCATGGGCATGGACAGCGCCAACCCGCTGGCGTCGAACATCCCCGAAGCCCTGTTCATGATCTATCAAATGACATTCGCTGTCATCACCTGCGCCCTCGTCGCGGGCAGTCTTGCCGAGCGCATGAAATTCTCCGCCTTCTTGGCGTTTTGCGCGCTCTGGCTTTTCATCGTCTACGTCCCGAGCGCGCATTGGGTCTGGGGTGGAGGTTTCTTGGGCGCGATGGGCCTGCTCGATTTCGCCGGCGGCACGGTGGTGCACATCAATGCCGGCGTCGCAGGCCTCGTCGCCGCTTACGTGTTCGGCCCGCGCCTCGGCTTCGGCAAAGAAAACCTCGCGCCGTTCGACCTCTCGCTTGCGGTCATCGGCACCGGCTTGCTGTGGGTGGGCTGGTTCGGCTTCAACGGCGGCTCGGCTCTTGGCGCCAATTCGCGCGCCGTCATGGCCATCCTCGTCACCCACCTCGCCGCCTGCGCCGGTGCGCTGGTCTGGATGACGATCGAATGGGTCCAGCGCAAAAAGCCGTCGGTCCTTGGAATCATTTCCGGCGCCGTCGCCGGCCTCGGCACCATCACGCCGGCCTCGGGCTATGTTTTACCCTGGCACGGCCTCGTCATCGGCGCGATTGCGGGCGCCGTCTGTTACTGGGCCTGCACCCAACTGAAACAGCGCCTGAAATACGACGACACGCTCGACGTCTTCGGCGTCCACGGCATCGGCGGAATCTTAGGGACACTTCTTGCAGGCGTCTTCGCCACCGGCGCCGTCTCGGCGACCGCGGCTTCGCCCGACGGCCTCAAAGGCCTCATCGACGGCAACGCGGCACAGCTCGGCATCCAAGCCGTTGGCGTCATCGTCACGGTCGTCTGGTGCGCCGTCGCGACGTGGGGAATCCTCATGGCGATCAAATACGTCACCGGCCTGCGCGTCGACACCGACCAAGAACGCGAAGGCCTCGACCTCGCCCTCCACGGCGAGAGTTTGCATCAGTAGCACTAGCTCTCTTACCGATTGTCATGGTCCGCGTAGGCGGACCACCCACGACTTAGTTTCGAACAAGCGCCGATTAGTCGTGGATGGTCCGCCTTCGCGGACCACGACACATAGTGTCGCCTGTTCCCCGCCGGATAAGTTCGCCCATCACCCAACGTAGGAGCGCCGTCATGGCCAAGCTCAATCTTTTCAAGCGCGCCAAGAAAGCGCTCACCCACGAAGGCGCGCCCGCACGCACGTTCGGGCCCGAGGCACAGCTCCGCCGTTCGGTGATGAACTGCATGCTCTGGGAGGATGAGTTCTACGAAGACGGCATCGCCATCGCCGACCGCGTTCAGGCGCTGATCCCGAAAGTTGATCCGCAAAAGACCGCCGACATCGCCATCGAAGCCCGCGAAAAGATGAAGCTGCGCCACGCGCCGCTCCTCATCGTGCGCGCCATGGCGGCGAGCGAAAAGCATCGCCCGCTTGTCGCCGCAACGCTCGAACGCATCATCCAGCGTCCGGACGAGATGACGGAATTTCTCGCCATCTACTGGTCCGACGTCATCGGCCCGATGCAACAGCGCAAAAAGCGCCCGGTGCCGGCACAGGTGAAGAAGGGCCTCGCCAAAGCCTTCGCAAAGTTCGACGCCTATCAGCTCGCGAAGTACGACCGCGACGGGCCGGTGCGCCTGCGCGACGTGCTCTTCCTCACCCACGCCAAACCCGTGAACGAGACCCAAGCGAAAGTGTGGAAGGACCTCGTCGACGGCAAGCTCGCCTCGCCCGACACGTGGGAGGTAAACCTCTCCGCCGGCGCGTCGAAGAAGGAAACGTTCGAACGTCTGATCGCCGACAAAAAACTCGGCGCCCTGGCGCTCTTGCGCAACCTTCGCGGCATGCTGCTCGCCGGCGTGGCGAAGAAGACGATCGCGGGCGCCCTCGACGTCATGCGCACGGACAGGGTGCTGCCCTACCGCTTCGTCGCGGCGGCGCGCTATGCGCCCGACTTCGAACCCGAACTCGAGCAGGCAATGTTCCGCTCGCTCGAAGCGCACGAAAAACTGCCGGGCCGCACGCGCATCTTGATCGACGTGTCGGGATCGATGGATGCGCCTATGTCCGCGCGTTCCGAGATGCTGCGCGTCGATGCCGCCTGCGGTCTTGCGGTTCTATTGCGCGAGGTCGCGGAGGAGGTTGAGATCTTCACCTTCTCCGACGAGGTGAAGAAAGTCCCGCCGCGCCGCGGCTTCGCCCTGCGCGACGCCATCGTGCAAAGCCAGCCGCATCGCAGCACCTACCTCGGCAAAGCGGTAACCGAAGTCGGCGAAAAAAACACGCGCCTGATCGTCATCACCGACGAACAGTCGCACGACGCGGTGCCCCCGCCGAAAGGCAAAGGCACCATCATCAACGTCGCCTCGAACCGCAACGGCGTGGGCACAGGAGACTGGACCCGCATCGACGGCTTCTCGGAAAGCGTGATCGACTGGATCATCGCGCAGGAGAAGTAATCCCAACTTGTCATCCCGGATGCAAGGCTCGCGCTCCGAATGCGTCCCGCATTCGGGCTCGCCTAGCTCCGGGATGACAGTTATTTTCATCACAGAAAGAGAAGTGTCATGTACGACCTCATCGAATCCGGCGGGCGCCCGATCAAGGCCTGGACGCGCGGCGTGCCGCTCGAGCCGGAGGCGCGCAAGCAGCTCCGCAACATCGCGGAGCTTCCGTTCATCCACGGCCACATCGCCGTCATGCCCGACGTCCACTTGGGCCGCGGCGCGACGGTGGGCTCGGTCATCCCGACCAAGGGCGCGATCATTCCGGCTGCGGTCGGCGTGGACATCGGCTGCGGTATGGCCGCCGTGATGACGAACGTGACGGCGTCGCAGCTCCCCGACTCGCTCAAATCGATCCGCTCCGAGATCGAGAAAGCGATTCCCGTCGGCCAGGGCTCGCACAAGCAACCGCCGCGCCGCGCCGAAGCGGCGTGGTACTCCCGCCACAAGACGGCGTGGGAAGCGATCGAAGCGAAGCACCCGAAGATTTCCGAAAAGAAATCGGCGGCGCTTCAGATCGGCACGCTCGGCGGCGGCAACCACTTCATCGAGCTCTGCCTCGACTAGGCGGACCGCGTGTGGGTGATGTTGCACTCGGGCTCGCGCAACGTCGGCAACCGCATCGGCCAGTACTTCATCGCCAAGGCAAAGGAGGAGATCGAGCAGGCGGGCCTAAACCTCGCCGACCGCGATCTCGCCTGGCTCGGCGAAGGCACGCAGTCCTTCAACGACTACGTCGAAGCGGTCGGCTGGGCGCAAGACTACGCGCGCTCCAACCGCGACGTGATGATGGGCGCGGTGCTGAAGGTCTTGCACGAAACCTGGCCCGACATCCAAACGCTCGACGTGGCGGTGAACTGTCACCACAACTACGTCGAGCGCGAAGAGCACTTCGGCGAACGCGTTTGGCTGACGCGCAAAGGTGCGGTGCGGGCGGGCAAAGGCGAACTCGGCATCATCCCGGGTTCGATGGGCGCAAAGTCCTTCATCGTGCGCGGCAAGGGCAATCCGGAAGCGTTCGAGTCATGCTCGCACGGCGCCGGCCGCGCCATGTCGCGCTCGGCCGCGAAGGAACGCTTCACGCTCGAAGACCACATCGCCGCCACCTCCCACGTCGAATGCCGCAAAGACTCAGGCGTCATCGACGAAACCCCGATGGCCTACAAAGACATCGACGCGGTGATGGCAGCCCAAAGCGATCTGGTCGAAGTGGTCCACACCCTTCGTCAGATCGTCTGCGTGAAGGGCTAACCCTTGGGGAGCGCGGGCCAAAAGCGTGCGCTCCCAGGTACTTCTAAATCACACAGCTGCATTGTTGTGTGACTGCATACCTCCCATGCCTTGACTTCATTTCTTCGCCCGCGTACCACCCTCGCCAACTGCACGAAGCATCGGGCTTCGCGCGTCCACACGAGCCAACCGATCTGATGAACCGATCGTTTCTCATCATGACCGCTGTTTATCGCGCCAGGAATCCGGCGCCGCGACTCGCGGTTTCGCCGGCTCGTGAGGGAGTCATGGATTAGCGCCACGCCGACAAGGCCGCCGCGTTTGCCACCCCTCCGAGCACCGCTCCGGAGGGGTTTTTGTTTGCCCATATCCCCGACAGAAATGAGCGGAATCCTGAACCGGGCGAACGACAGAGCTGATCCATGTTGAAGACCATGACAACCTATTTCGACCCGACGACAGACCGCACGGCACGCAAAGACATGCTGAAACCGTGGTTCGACGAAGCACGCGCCTTGATCAAGCTGGCCTTGCCCTTGATCGCGATGCAGCTCGCCCAAATGGGCTCGATCACCGCCGACGTCATTATGGTCGGCGCGCTTGGCAAGGAAGCGCTCGCCGCCACTAGCATCGGCGCGGTGATGTTCTATCTCGCTTGGCTTGCGGGCTACGGGCCCGTGATGGCGATCTCGCCGATCGTCTCGCAGATCCTGGGCGCGCACCCGAACGACCGCGCGCGCGTGCGCGCAGCCGTGCGCATGGGCCTGTGGGCCGTCGGCTTCTTGTCGTTGCCTTTGATGATTTTCCTCATCTGGGCAAAACCGATCCTGCTCAGTCTCGGTCAGGATCCCAAGATCGCGGCGATGGCGGAACCGTGGGTTCACGCCGTCGCCTTCGGC